>JAFZRB010000254.1 GCA_017620115.1 Clostridia bacterium
AGACCAGCGCCGCGAACTTCGGGCTGAAGGAGAACAGGATGGCCAGCACGGCGGCGATGCGGATGACGCGGGGATCGTAGACCTTGGTCAGCGCCAGGACGCCGGTGTTTTCGCCGTAGGTGGTGTTGGCCGGCGCGCCGAACAGCGCGGCCAGCGCGGTGGCCAGGCCGTCGCCCAGCAGCGTGCGGTGCAGGCCGGGATCGGCGACGAAGTTCTCGCCGACGGTGGAGGAGATGGCGCACATGTCGCCGATGTGCTCGACCATGGTCGCCAGCGCGATGGGCATCATCGTGATGATGGCGCTCAGCAGGGCGCTGCCGTTGCAGCCGGTGAAGAGGGAGAAGGCGGTGTCCTTGAAGTGGAAGGGCAGGCCGAGCCAGGCGGCGTCATGCACGGTGCTGAAGTCGACCTGGCCGAAGATCGCGGCGACGGCGTAGGAGCCGACCACGCCCAGCAGGATGGGGATGATCTTGAGCATGCCCTTGCCCCAGATGTTGGCGGCCACCACGATGACGATGGCCAGGATGGCGATCCACCAGTTGGCGGCGCAGTTGTTGATGGCGGAATAGGCCAGCGACATGCCGATGCAGATGATCACCGGGCCGGTGACGATGGGCGGGAAGTAGCGCATGACTTTCTGCGCGCCGAAGGACTTGAACAGCGCGGCGAGCAGCACATACAGAAGACCCGCGCACATGACGCCGACGCCGGCGTAGGGCACCCAGTTGGCGATGTCGGCATAGTTGCCGCACAGCGCGTTGACCGCCGCGTAGCCGCCGATGAAAGCGAACGAAGAACCGAGGAACGCGGGAACCTTACCCTTGGACAGGAAATGGAACAGCAGCGTGCCGAGGCCGGCGAACAGCAGTGTGGCGGACACGCTCAGGCCGGTCAACGCGGGCACGAGCACCGTCGCGCCGAACATGGCGAACATATGCTGGAAGCCCAGCAGCAGCATCTTCGGGATGCCCAGAGTCCTTGCGTCGCGAATTCCCTTTTCAGACATGTGAAACCCTCTCCCTTGCGTTTTGTATGTTCTGCCGCTCGCGCGGCGGGTAACCTTTATTCCGCCTCCTGCTGGAGGATGAGCACGCTGTTCTCGCCGTCGTATTCCGTGGTGTTCACAGCGATGAGCTCGTCGGAGGAGGTGGGCACGTTCTTGCCCACGAAGTCCGGCCGGATGGGCAGCTCGCGATGTCCCCGGTCGATGAGCACGGCCAGCTGGATGCGCTGCGCGCGGCCCAGATCCATCAGCGCGTCCAGCGCGGCGCGGATGGTGCGGCCGGTGTAGATCACGTCGTCCACCAGCACAACGGTCTTTCCCTCCAGCGCGAACGGCACGTCGCTTCCGATCACCTCGGGCTGCTCCGCGCGCGTCGAGAGGTCGTCGCGGTAAAACGCGATGTCCAGCGTGCCGACCGGCAGCTGCCCGCAGCCCTCGATCTCCGCGATGGCGGCGCTGAGCGAACGCGCCAGCGGAACGCCGCGGCGGCGCACGCCGATGAGCACCAGATCCTCGGTGCCCTTGTTGCGCTCGACGATCTCGTGCGCGATGCGCGTGAGCGCGCGCCGCATGGCGCGCTCGTCCATGAGCTGGGCCTTGATAAGCATGAACGCGGTCTCCTTCCGAATCCGTGCAAAGAAAAAACCTGCGCCCTTCATGCGTGAGGCGCAGGTGAAAAACTCATAAAGACGCAAGCATGCCTTTATCGGATTTCCGATCACCTTGCCAGCCTCACGGGACTGGATTAAAGGAGGGGCGTTTGTCCTTACCGAGTGGGAGTATATCACATTCCCGGCGAACTTGTAAAGGTGGCTTTTTATGATTTAACAAGAAATTACGCTGCGATAAAAGCGCTCGTTCGCCGTTTGCTTTTTCATTCGCCGATCTCATCCGGATCCTCCGTAAGAGCGAACTGATCAGGCATCGCGGGGGAAGCGGAGGCCTCCTCTGTATTCGGCTCCTCGGAGGCGTCGGGATCGGCCGACGGCTCGGGCACGGGATGCTCGGCGAAATACTGCGTAAGCCCGTTCACCATGCCCTCCACCAGCAGCGCCTGGTATTCCTGGCTGGCGAGCAGCTCGTCCTCCGCCGGATTGGACTGATAGCCCATTTCCACGAGGATGCTCGGCACGGTCGACCAGTTCAGCCCGGAGTAATTGTCGCGCACATGGATGGGCTCCGTACGCGCGCCGGTGGCTTCGCCCATGGCGGCGATGAGCGTCTCGCTGATGGCGTAGCTCTCTGCCGCGCCGTCCCCGCCGGATTTGACGAACAGCCCGATGCCGTTCGCGGATTGGTCGTCGCTGCCGTTGCAGTGCAGCCGCAGCACGACGTTCGCGCCCAGCTCGTTCATCATTTTGGCGCGTTCAATGTTGGAAATGTCCACGTCGTTGATTTCGCGCGTCATGTACACCGTCGCGCCCTGCGCCTCGAGCGCGGCGCGCAGCAGCAGCGCGATCTGCAGGTTGATCTCGTACTCGGGAATGCGCGTCTTCACGCCCTGCGTACCGCTGGATACCTTGGCCTTCGTTTCGGAGCTGCCCGGCGCGACGGGCTCCTGCTGGCTGTTGGAATGCGTCTGATGACCCGGATCGATGCCCACGATCACGCCCTTGAGCGGCCTCCAGTCGGGCTCTTCGATGACGATCTCGGGCTCGTCCGCTCCGTCCATGGGATTGACCGGCGCAGCGAGCTCTTCCGGCGCGGGCGTCGGCGAATTGCACAGCGCGGCCAGCGGCGTTTCAGAGGGCGCCGCAGGCGTCTCGGTTGGCTCCTGCCCGGGCTCCATGGAGGCGGCGGTGAGCGGCGCGTCCGGATCGAAGGGCGGCATGGTCTCGCCCGGCGCGGGAGAAGGAGTGGGCG
This sequence comes from Clostridia bacterium, assembly GCA_017620115.1. GTDB lineage: Bacteria > Bacillota > Clostridia > Christensenellales > Aristaeellaceae > Firm-10. Next base: position 2,867 of record JAFZRB010000254.1, read on the forward strand.
TGTTTCGCGCGCTGGCCGTTTGCGTGCTCATGAACGAGCCGACGCCGATGAGGATCAGCAGAACGATGGCGACGGCCGTGCCGAAGGAATGGCCGCGGCGTGCGCTGCGGCGCATGAACCTGC
>JAFZRB010000255.1 GCA_017620115.1 Clostridia bacterium
CTTCACGCGCATGCTATGATTCCAATGGTGAACGACGCTTTACCGCAATCAACATTCAAAGAAATGGAGGATGGATTCGATGGACATCACCCGCCTGCTGCCCGTTATCGCGCCATTGGCTGAAACCAAAGATATAGCTCATAAATACGCTGTCCATCTCGATGAGTTGCTCAGTTCGATACGGCCCGAAGCCATTGGCGATGCCTACCAGGCCGCGCTCGCCAAAGAGGACATTCCCGCCGCGGTCAGGGTGTGCGCCGCCCATTTCCGCGCGAAGCCGGACGCCGGCGCGCCCAGCCTCGATATCAGAAGCCCCTACAGCAAGGATGTCGCCGACCGCGCTGTCAGAGGCGAAATGCGGGTGATCAACATCGACTGGACCTTTGAGAACGGGCGCATCAATTACCTGTTCGATCCCACCGAACTGAAGGGTCCCCGCAATTACGAATGGGTCTGGCAGCTCAATCGCCATTCCTTCTGGTGGCAAATGGCCGCAGCTTATCGGGAGACCGGGAACGAGACCTACGCCCTCGCCTTTGAAAGGCAGCTGCTCGACTGGATCGCTCAAACCGATTGTCCCGAGAAGGATTGGAACGCGCCCGGCAGCGCCTGGCGCACCATCGAATGCGGTATTCGCCTGATGGGATCCTGGCAGATCGCTTTCCAGATCTTCCGCCATTCGAGCCGCGTTTCCGATCTTTCCCTGCTCCTGATGCTCGCCTCCATGCGCCGCCAAGCCGCGCACCTGGTCGCCCATCCCCACATCGGCAACTGGCTCATGATGGAAAGCACGGGCGTGTTCACCTTTTCCGCGCTCTATCCCGAATTCCGGGAAGCGGAAGAATTCCGGGAAACGGCTGTCGGGCGCTTCCTCCGTGAAATGGATTTGCAGATTCTCCCGGACGGCATGCACAACGAACTGACGCCCGACTACCAGAGCGTCGTGTGGGGCTGCGCGGCGAATATCTATGACGTCGCCTGCCATGAGGGCTTCCGGCATGAATTCCCGCGGCATTTCGTGGAACTGATGGAGCGAACCGTGCATGCGGCGATCCTGCTCTCAACGCCCGCCTTTACCCAGCCCCGAACGAACGACTGCTACACCATCCATACCAGGACCTTCACCGGCCGCGCCGATCAGCTCCTGCCGCCCAGCGCCGAGTATGATTTCGTCAATTCCAATCGCCGCGAAGGCCGCCCGCCGGAGGGGAAGACGGCCTCCGCGTTCCTGCCCTATGCCGGCTTTTGCGTGATGCGCTCCGGATGGGATGAAAACGCCGCTTATCTTTGTTTTGACGTGGGGCCGCTTGGCCGAATGCACATCCACCAGGATAAGCTGAACATCAATATCTATAAGGGCGGCGAGGAATTGATCTTCGACGACGGCGGCGGGCAGTACGAGATCTCCGAGGCCAGAAAGTACGGCATCTCCGCGTATGATCACAACACCGTGCTGGTGGACGGGCTCGGCCAGAATCGCCGCGAACCGCTCGTTTCTTCCGATGCCATCGACGCCGGGTGGGTCTCCAATGACCGGTTTGATTACGCGCAGGGAACGTACGACCAGGGTTTCGGCCCCGACATGCTCCCCCTGGCGAGGCACATCCGCCGGGTGCGCTTTGAGAAGCCCGGCTTCTTCTGCGTTCAGGATAGCCTGACCTCCGCCGATGGAAGCGAGCACGAATACGAAGTGCTGTTCCATCTCAATACCTTGAAGGTGGATCGACTGGAGGCGTTTCCCGGCGCGATGATTTCTGATTTCGGCAAAACGTATGAAGTCCTCATTCTGCCCATCGGGGACGGTCAGGAGACCGGGCCCACAGTCGTATCCGGCCAGACCGAGCCCTTCATGCGCGGCTGGTACGTGGGGCGGAACGAAGAAACGCTCCACAAGGCAGCCACCGTTGGCAGGAAATCCTTCCCTTCGCTCAGCCACACCTTCAACACGCTGATCTTCCCGATCAAACGCGGAGACGCATTGCCGGAGGTTCATAGATCTGGCAGCCGATTGACCATTGTCTTCAACGGGCAGACGCATGAAATCGACCTCGACGCCCTGAACCGGTGAATTCGCCCCGCGGCATATCAAACGAGCAGCGGCTCAAATGAAAAACGCTTTCCCCATGGAAACGGCGCAGCGTCAGGCGTTGTTTCCATGGGGAAAGCCATAGATTGACCGTATATCCGCTTATTCGGAAAAGAGCCATTCCCCGTTCGCCGTGCGAATCGTTATCTCCTTATCCTCAACGGAGGAATCGTATGTCACAGTCTCGATGGGACAGCCTTCGTCGGAAGGATAGAGCAGCGTGACGATCCTCGCGGACGGCGCGACCGCCGTGAAATCCACCGCCGTCGCGGGCCGGTTCGGCGTGCGCCAGCCGACGAAGGGCTTCCTGCTGCCGCGGCGGAGCGTACAGTTTTCGCCGGAGAGGAGCGTCAGCGTTACGCCGTCGCCATAGTCCGCGGTGACGCGGCTGCCGTGCAGCAGCTCCGCCAGATAGTTACCCCGTTCATGGTGCGAATAGGGCGAACCGGAAGCGCCGCCGGTCAGAACCGGCACGTCTTCCAGCTGCCAGTGCGCGTCGTACACATGCGGCAGGCCGTCCGCAGCGGTCAGGCGGTCTATCACGAGATAGAACGTCTTCAGGCCGAGCGGGTTGCGCTTCACCTTCACCACCGTGCGCTCGTGCTTCACGTCCAGATTGTCCGGCCCGTATCCCTCCGCGTATATGCCGCGCGCGACATCCCGCTCTGCGCCCAGCTTTACGGAGAGGTCGGCCGGCTTTGTGCGGTCCTCCGCTTCCCAGTGATAGCGGCTGCGGCGATTCTGACCCATTCCATCCACCAGCACCGTGTTGTGCGCCCTGGAGGAGAGCACATACTTCCGCATGTCGGAGGAGTCATAGGCAAAGTTTCCGGTGTCGCGCAGGAGATCCCGGCCATAAGCGTAGAGGAGGAAATTCAGCTTGTCCTCATGCTGGTGTCCGCGGCCGAACGGGGCGCTTTCAAAAAACGCCCACTGACTGTCCGCCGCCCAGCTGTCGCGCAGTATCACCATGCCGCTGTATGGCATCACCACATCCGTGAAATCCGGCGGCGCGCCTTCCGCGCGGCGAGAGACGAAATACCGGTAATCCTGCCGTTCCGGGAAGAGCTTTGTCGCGCCGACGAGCGCATTGGCCACATCCAGATGATTCCCGTCGTTGATATCCGGCACAAAGAAGCCGGGATCCGCCAGCTTCGGATACAGGTCGTAGACGTGGCTCATCTTCTCCAGGAAGGAATCCGGCAGCGGCTCTTCCATGGCGCGGCAGATATCTATCACGGCAGTTCCGTTGCCCGCCAGAACGCCATGGTAATTGGTCGACAGTTCCACCTGAAAGCGGTCGGGATACAGCTGGGTCTCCATCTCGTCCAGCAGCGTCGACATGGCGTACGCTTTCCACTCCGCCGCATCTTTGACCCACGGGTAGAGCAGGCCGATGTGGAACAGCCCCGTCATCTCCATGATCAGCCAGTTATTCTGGTGGTGGAAATTCCGAAGCCGCCAGCCGTTTTCCCACATGGAGGCAAAAAACTCGCACAGCGCGTGATCGGTAAAAGCGGGGGAGCGATAGAAGGCGTGCAGCGCGTAGTGCCAGTTCTTGGCCTCCCGGATGCCGATCTCTATCGTCCGCCAGGACAGGGTCTCATAGCCCGGCGCTTCGTCCGGACAGACGCACTGCTCGCGCCAGGAAGTAAACAGGCGCACGAACAGCGCCGCGATGTCCTCGTCGCCCGTCTCGCGGTAGAGATGCCCCAGCGCGCGGAACTCATGGTGGCGATTCAGCTGCCACGTCCATTCCCGGTATTGGTTCGGCGTCGGGTTGGCTTCCCACTGCACGCCGGCCTCGCCGAAATCGTACGCATAGCCGCAGGAAACCACTTCGTTGTGCAGCAGGCGGCGGTACACGTCCGCCTCCGTTTCACTTGGCAGCTTCCAGACGTTCTCCGGACCGTAGTAGGGAATCCGGAAGTATTTCTCCGGCTGGAGCCGCGCGCGCACGAATTCCGCATAGACATGTTCGGCCTCGCCTGTCCGCCCCGCCTGAATCAGCGCCGGAATTGCCGCCAGTTCCGCATGCGAGACATTGATTTTCGTTAAAAGATACTCCTTCGTCGTCAATCTCATAACCAGATCTCCTTCGCCGATTTGCTTTTTCAGGTTTCGCTGTCCTTCCTGAGATCGGCTTCATTTCCCTTGCAGGGAATTGATATCGCTGATGTAGGGCGCGGCTGCCTTCAGCGCTTCATCGATGGCTGCGGAACCCGAGTCTTTGAGCCGGAACACGGCAATCGCCTCGATCGGGAACTTCACGCGCTTCAGCGTCTGCCCGCCGGCGAACGTTTCGCCGGTGAAGATGTTCTGCCATTCGCCCTTCGGCAGGTAGATATCCCGCTCGTCGACATCGTCAAGCACGGGCGCGACCAGCAGCGCGTCGCCCAGCATGTATTCGTCCTCGATATCGAATACGTTCGCGTCCCGGCAGTCGTAGAGGAACAGGTGGCGCATCAGCGGCATGCCTGTTTCGCAGGCGAGAGCGCCCTGTTCCACCAGATACGGCCGGATCGCGTCGTGCAGTTTCGCGTATGCGCGGTAGACGTCTTTGACATGGTCCTCGAAATCATAGGGTCGCTTGACCAGGCCGTGCGTCTGGATATTCGCGCTGAAAGCCGTGTATTCCAGACCTCTCATGAACACGTCCGCCTCCGGATCCATCTCCTGATCGCGCGCCGGACGATACGCGGCCATGTCATAGCTCATGAACGGTATGCCGGAAATGCCCGACGACAGCACGCTGATCAGTATCCTCTTCAGGAAGAAATACTCCCTCAGCTGGTCGCCGGCCCACAGGAACGGATACCTCTGCGCGCCTATGCCGCCGCCGCGCGAGAAGCACATGCCGCCATACGGATGTGTGTTGAACAGCTTGTACATCCGTGCGTTATACAGCGTGGGATACCAATGATGCGCGCCGGCTCTGCGCCGTCCGTCCGCAAATTTGAGGGGCAGGTAGTCCGGAATCTGCTCGCAGAAATCGATCTTCGCGCCGTCCACGCCGATCTCATGAACCAGATTGCCCCAGACCTTTGTCGTCCACCAGGCCATGGCTTCCGGATTGGTGATGTCGACAAAGCGTGATTTCTTCGTCACGGGATTATCGGCGGGGTTGTAGGAATTCGCTTCGAGCAGGTTCGTCTCTCCCGTTTCCGCGTTCGAGATGAGATAATCGTCTTTCAGGCCGAACGTATCGTCCTTGAACTTTGTCCTTCCGCATCCCTCATACATCATGACTTTCTTGCCCATGGCGTGCAGCTTTTGGGAAAGGGCTTTCAGTTCCTCGTAGCGGCTGCTGTCGTAGGTGGGCCAGCCTTCCATGATGATAGCTTCCCAGGGGAAATCATTTTCGGCCATTTTGCCGACCATATCCATGACGCCCTCGGGCGTGGAGAAATCCGGGTGATACCGGCATACCTGAGTGCCGTAAAGCCAGTCCGCCGGCCTGGGCGAAAAGCCCGTTATCCGGCAGTAGGCGTAGATCAGCTTCTGAGGCGTGTCTCCCAGGAACACGTACAGATCGACCGGCGCGCCGTCCTGCTCGACGATGCTCCACCTGTCCCTGTCGGTATGGCCGATGTCGATGACCGAGCGCTCGTAGCGATTCATGAATACCGCCGCGCATTTCGAGCTGATGAGCATGGGAATCGGGCAGTACGTGTTGCCCTTCCAGCAGCACCACGCGTCGATGGACATCATTTCGATCCTCTCTCCGCGCTGGTCGACTGAATTGAAGCGTTCTCCCGTGCCGTAAATCCGCTCTCCCTCGGACAGCAGGCCGGTGACGCTGCCGCTGCCGTCAGAGCGGCGCACGTCGATATCGTTGATGACGATCTTCTCCACACCGTCCGCCGCGTAAAACGCGATCCGGGACGGAGAAACTTCTACGCTGGTCTTATCCGCCGCTGTCAGCGCAAAGCTCAGCGAATTGCCGCTCACCGATACGGCGTTTCTCACAATGAGCGGTTCCTCGCCCAGATCTTTTGCGAGAACCTGCCCGGCGCCCATGTCGTCAAATGCGCTCTTCCAGCCTGAGCTCTGGAGCCGCCAGCCGAAATCGCCGGAATGTGTCAGTGAGAGGATGAATCCCTTCCACATGAATACGATGCGGTTGTCCTTTTCATACATATCGGCGTACCTCCTGTTGCACATGGCGCCTGGACAGAGAAGGGGGGATCGCAAAGCGATCCCCTCTCTCTTGATGGCGCGAATAATCAGCCTACTTTGCTGTGATAGATCTCGTTGGCTTCCTTCGTCAGGATCTCGCCGCCGGCGCTGTACCAGGCAGCGACCATTTCGTCGAAGTAGTCGATATCCTGCTCGCCGGTGATGATGGCGATGTAGCCCTCGGCGAGGATCTTGTCGCACTCGGTCTTGTAGTCGACGGCGGAAGGCAGAGCCTCCTTCACAGCGTTGACCAGGGTGACCTCGCGATACCATTCGCCTTCCAGCTCATCCACGAACTTGAAGCCGAGCTGGTTCTTGAACTTCTGCAGATCCGGATGGGACACGTTGAAGTTGAAGGCGTTGCAGGGCCTCTCATGCACCTGTTCGCGGGTATCGCTGGAGTCCACGGGATAGGTGCGCGGAACCCGCATATCGCCGTACTCGATGAAGTCGAAGTCTTCGCCCTCGATGCCGTACCACTCCCAGGTGTAGCACTCCAGGTCGGAGGATACCTCGTCGATGAACTGCAGCAGGTAGGTGAACCTTTCGGTGTCTTCAACCAGGTCGATGTTGAAGTTCATGCGGCTGTCGGCGCCGCCGTTGCAGCCGATCTTCTGATCGCCGTAGGGGCCCTTCGCGGGCTTGGAGAAGCCGATCTCAAAGGGATTTTCCAGCGCCTGAACCTCGGTGGGGTTGGAAGCATAGTAGTCGTACTCAGGCAGCTGAGACCAGTGATACCAGTTGCCCATGTCGGACATGCCGATGCGGCCCTTCACGAAGGCGTGGGTGATGGCCCAGTAGCCGCCCTCGTTCTCGCCGGTGATGAACTCGGGATCCAGGACGCCGTCCGCATAGTACTTAGCCAGCAGCGCCAGCGCGTCCTTCGCCTTGGGCATGACATCGCCGAACACGACGTCGCCGGTCTCCGCATCCACAACCCAGCTGCCGCGCTGGAAGCCGAACGCGCCGTAGATGACCTTCATGCCCTGCTGGCCGAAGGCGTAGGTGTCGTCGACGCCGTTGCCGTCGGGATCCTTCTTGGCGATGTCATAGAAGATCTCTTCCATGCCTTCGAGATCCTCCGGGATCGTGTCATAGCCCAGCGCCTTGACCCAATCCATGTTCCAGGCCACCACGTTGGGATACATATACTCGGCGTTGACGCCGGGCAGCTTGTACATCTCGCCGTTGACCTTGGTCAGCGCCCAGGCTTCGGGAGCGTACTCGTCCACGTAAGCGGAGTTCTTCGGAGACACGCTGCGATACCAGTCCTCATCCCAGGTGCCGAGGATGCCCTGCTCGAGGAAGCTCTGAGACCAGCCGCCGTCGATGATGGCATCGGGCAGCTCGCCGGAAGCGGCCAGCAGCGGGAACTGCGTGTTCTTGTCCTCGACGAAGACGTAGTCGATGTAGATGTCGTACTTGTCGAAGATCATCTGATAGATGCTCAGATCAAGATCGGTACTGGAGGGATCGTTGTAAGGAGTGCCGGTGTCGTACGGCGTGATGGTGTAGGAGTACTTGTACTCTTTTTCTTCCGCCGCGGCGAAAGGAATCGAGCACACCAGAGACAGCGCCAGAGCAAGCACCAAGACCAGGGACAGGGTCTTTTTCATGGTCTTCTCTCCTTTCATATTATCTGGAAGGGTTTCCTCCCTTGCCAAATCAACTTTGCGCCCGAATGGCGGGCGGGTGCGTCAGCCCTTGATGGAGCCGACGAGCGTCCCCTTCATGAAGTACTTCTGCAGGAAAGGATAGACGCACATGATGGGCAGCATCACCACGAACAGCGTCGCGCTCTTCAGGTTGTCCAGGCGCGAGGTCTTCACGTTGCTGGAACCGCCCATTTCCTCCAGCGCTTCCTGACCGGCGTTGATAATGCGTCTGAGCACGATCTGCAGGGGCAGGAGCTTGTTGTCCGTGATGTAAATGGCGGCGTCGAACCAGGCGTTCCAGTGTCCCACCATGTTCCACAGGGAAACCGTGGCCAGCACGGCTGTCGAGACGGGCAGGTAAATCCGCACCAGGATCTGCAGGTTGTTGGCGCCGTCGATGTAAGCGCTCTCCTCGAGATCCGCCGGTACGCCGGAGAAAAAGTTACGCATTACAATCAGGTTGTAGGAGCTGATGAGGCCGGGCAGAATCAGCACCCAGCGCGTGTTGCGCAGACCCAGCTGCACGTTCCAGAGGTAGCTCGGGATCAGGCCGCCGCCGAAGAACATCGGGATGACGATCATCAGCGTCCAAAGCTTGCGCAGGGGAAAGCGTTTTTTGGACATGCAGTAAGCGCCGATGATCGTGCAGATCATGTTGAGAGCGGTGCCAACCACGGTTCTGAAGATCGTCTCGCGATAGCCAGACCAGATGGTTCGGTTGCCGAGCACTTCGTGATAATTGATAAACGAAACCCTGGAAGGCCAGAAGCGCGCAAAGCCCGTCACCCACCCGTCCGCCAGGGATTCGCACAGGATATCCCAGAAGGGCGCGATGATCGACAGTGTCAGCAGAATCAAAAACGTGTAAATCAGGAAATCCCCAACACGGGTTCCGACGCTTTTCTTGATCCGCATATCCTGATTCCCTCCTCTTTACCACAAACTGCTCTCGCCAACTCTTCTGGCCAGCATGTTTGTGCCAAACACGAACGCGAAACCGATCACCGTTTTAAACAGGCTGACCGCGGAGGAGTATTCGTACTGCATTGATTCAAGGCCGCGCCTGTAAACATAGGTGTCGATGATATCGGCTCTGGAGAGCACCGCATCGTTGTAGGTGTTGAAGATCTGGTCGAAACCGCCGTCCAGGATCGATCCCATGCGCATGATGAACAGCACGATGATCGTGGGCATTATGGATGGAATGGTGATATACCACATCTTCTGAATGCGGGTGGCGCCGTCGAGCACCGCGCTCTCATAAAGCTCGGGACTGACGCCGGAAATAGCCGCCAGATAGATGATGGAACCCCAGCCGACGCCCGCCCATATGTCCAGCACAACGATCGTTGGCACATAGGTTGACGCCTGGCCGAGGAAAAAGATCGGTTTGCCTCCCAGCGCGCTGATGATGATGTTGATCGGACCCGTGGAAGGGGAGAGAAAGCGCTGGAACATCGTGCCCATTACGACCCAGGACAGGAAATGAGGAAGGTAGGTGATGGTCTGAACGGTCTTTTTGAAACGGCCTTCGTTGACCTCGTTGAGCAGCAGCGCGAGGATAATCGGCGCTGGAAAGCCAAAGACAATACGCATGAGGGAAATTGTTATGGTATTCCGGATGACTTCCCAGAAGGAAGGCGTGGAGAAAACCTGCCTGAACCATTTCAGGCCCACCCAAGGGCTGTTCAATATGCCCTTTTTCAACTGGAATTTCCGGAACGCCAGCGTCACGCCGTACATCGGAACATACTTGAAGATGACATAGTATGCGATAACGATTAGGAACAGAGGAAGAAGATCCTTGTATTGAATGATCTTTCTTCTTTCGTCTTTCAGAAAACCGCCTTTTGACGCCTTCGCTGAACGCACTGGATTCATCCTCCCATCCGCTTTTTTAAGATGGTCTGTTAATAGTATATCTCAGTTTTTACCAAATGTCAATAAAAACACAACCCTCTTTTACAAAGATTTTTGCTCGCTTTCCATGCGCTTATTTGTATGGATAATTGCGCAGCGCATCGTCCATAGCCCTGAGTATCTGCGGATCAGTGGCCTTTGGCACTTCACACCCGCTGCTTATGATGGAGGTGTTATCCGTCGTGTCGATCAGAGCGCATACATCGGAGCGGATCGCTTCCGGCGTGCTGTTCATCATGGCCTGGACGGGATCAAGATTGCCTGAAACTGAAGATATGCCTTCTAAGAGACGATTCGCCCGGACAAAATCCACCATCCAGTCTATATCGACAATATCGCACCTCAGTGTTTTGATGTCTTCCAGCAACGGAGTGATATTGCCGCAGATATGCAGTTTGACCATCGCCCCCGCGCCGTGAATGGCGTCCACGATCTTCTTTTCACGGGGCAGAATCAAGTCGCGGTACAGCGACGGTCCGACGAGCGAGGCGGCGGCGTCCCCTATGCCGATAATATGTGCGCCGGCAGAAATCTGAGCCTTTGCAAACAGGACAGCCTGTTCCACACATATGTCCATGGCTTCTTCAGCCCACTCCGGCTCTGATACCAGATCCATCATGGCGTTATTGATATCGTGTATGTCGGCAAATTCAGCGATGGGACCTTCAACCCAGCCGACGATCGGCACATCGCCGGCAGTCCTTTTCTTATAAAGCTCAATAAGGCGGATTGTATTGCTCATTCGCCGGCAGGCATCGGGCTGATGAACTGTGAGCTTTCCGATATCTTCATAGTCTTCCAATGCGTGCTTCAGACAACGCGGATGATCGTCCTGCGGATATTCAATCCGACATCCGAAGGCTTCCGCCTCCGTATAGGGGTCGGACATGACGGTGACCGCATCGATACCAAACTCCTCGTGAGCGATCAGATTGGCCCTGCATTTTTCTTCCGGCCTGAGAATGAAATCGCAATATGGGATGCCGGCATATTTCGCCGCAAAAGTCATCAGGATATTAAGGTTCGGAGCTCTGTCGACATCCTTGCCGGCAAGACGCGCGCTCAGTCTTTCCATTGAGTTCATATAGTACCCCCTTCAATACAAATCGACAGACGCCCGTGTAAGCGTCGTGAATGGTTCGCAGAGATGTCTCCCGGCGATGTCGGTTCTTTCGAGGCGTATCCTGATTATACCGCACTCTGCCAGAAACCGTTATGTCTTTTTGCGTCGCTATTGGAGATGATATCATCCCGCGCCGCAGCGGGCGCGGGATGACTTATCGCCTTTACAGCTCCAGCAGCCGGGGCATTTTGATATCGCCGTTTTCAATTTCAATAAGCGCGTAACGCCCGTCCTTAAGCGCGCCGGGATTGAGCAGCAGCACGCCGCCCTCGTTGCGCAGGCAGCGCGCGTGCGTGTGGCCGAATAGCGCGACGGAGACGCCCAGCTCCATCGCGCGGTAGGCGAGCGGGTCGAGCGTGTATTTGACGCGCTGCGCGTGACCGTGACACATCATGACTTTCACGCCGCCCAGCGTCGCGACGACTTCCGCAGGCGC
>JAFZRB010000256.1 GCA_017620115.1 Clostridia bacterium
GCGACTGATGAGGTGTTATCGTCGCGACCAGCATCCTATTGCGATAGACAGCAAAGAGCCGGACTAACACCTCATCCGCCTCTCACGAGGCACCTTCCCCTCGAAGGGGAAGGCAAGGTTTTATCGCTTCGCCAAACTCCAATTTGTTTGACTGCTTTTTAAATGAGACGGCCCTGGGGAATGAGCGTTCGGCGGATCAGTTCAATCCCCGGAAGCCCTTGCCGATGATCTCGCTGGAATTGGTGATCATCATGAAGGCGTGGGGCTCGGTGCGGCGGATGAAGTTGCGCAGCTGCACGGCCTGGCTGCGCTTCATCACGGTGAGGATGACCCGGCGCGGGGTGTGCGAATAGGTGCCTTCGGCGCTGAACACCGTGGCGCTGCGGTTGAGCTTTTTGTGAATGAAATCGCAGATGGGCTCGGGGTTCTCGCAGATGATGGTGAAGTACTTGCACAGGTTGATATTTTCGATCACGCCGTCGATCACCAGCGTCTTGGCCATCAGGCCGGTGAAGGAGAAGAGGCCGGTCTGGATATCGAACACGAAGCACGCGCCCACGGTGATGAGCAAATCGACGCAGAACAGCGCCTTGCCGATATCCCAGCTGGTGTGTTTTCTCAGCACCATGGCGATGATGTCCGTGCCGCCGCTCGATGCGCCCACATTGAACAGGATGGCCGCGCTGGCCGCGGGCAGCACGATGGCGAAGATCAGCTCGAGCACCGGCTCGTTCGTGAGCGGCGCGCTCATGGGGCAGATTCGCTCCAGCAGGCTCAGCGTCAGCGAGGATAGCACGCTCACATACACCGTTCTGACGCCGAAACCGCGCCCGATGAACAGAAAGCCCACCGCGAGCAGCAGCATGTTGATGGCAAAATTATAGGAGCCGGCGCTCCAGGGGATCAGCCGGTTGAGCACGATGGATATGCCCGTGACGCCGCCGAAGCAGAAGTTGTTGGGAAACTTGAAGAAGTACACGCCCGTGTCCAGCACCATGACGGCGAGCGTGAGTATGCCGCATTCCCGAATCAGGGGAAGGAGGGACGCGGTTTTTTCGGAAGGCGCTTTCTGGGTTTGCATGGCGGATAACCTCGCATTTCCGTGGTGAAAATCGGGCGGCCGACCGGAAAACCGCCGGTCAATCCCGCCATATTGTAATGCCTGGCGGGCGGTAAATCAAGGGGAAGCCGCGCGAATCCCTGTTAAACTCGTGTAGCGCGCGCGAAACAGCGCCAGTTAGTCTTGACTTACATAAAGAGAAATTATTATAATACAGGGTGGTAAACGTATATGCGGCGCTTCGCGAGAAGCCGCTGCGCGATTTATTAAATAAGGGGGTACCTGTCTCATGAGAAAGACTGTGGACGGCAACACTGCCGTCGGCCACATTGCGTATGCGTTCAGCGATGTGGCTGCCATCTATCCGATCACTCCCTCCTCGCCCATGGCTGAGGTCTCCGACGAATGGGCTGCCGCCGGCCGCAAGAACCTCTTCGGCCAGACCGTCCGCATCGCCGAGATGCAGTCTGAGGCAGGCGCGGCGGGCGCCGTGCACGGCTCCCTGGCCGCCGGCGCGCTGACGACCACCTTCACCGCCTCCCAGGGCCTGCTGCTGATGATCCCGAACATGTACAAGATCGCCGGCGAGCTGCTGCCCGCTGTGTTCCATGTGAGCGCCCGCGCGCTGGCCTATCACGCGCTGTCCATCTTCGGAGATCACTCCGACGTCATGGCCTGCCGCCAGACCGGCTTCGCGATGCTGGCCTCCAACTCCGTGCAGGAAGCCCAGGACATGGCGCTGGTCGCCCATCTGTCCACGCTGAAGGCTTCCGTGCCCTTCCTGCACTTCTTCGACGGCTTCCGCACCAGCCATGAGATCCAGAAGATCGAGGATATCGCCTACGAGGATATCGCCAAGCTGGTCGATTTCGACGCCGTGAAGGCGTTCCGCGCGCGCGCGCTGAACCCCGATCATCCGCATCAGGGCGGCACCGCCCAGAACCCGGACATCTACTTCCAGGGCCGTGAAGCCGCCAACAGGTTCTATGAGGCGACCCCGGCGATCGTGGAAGAGGTTATGAAGCAGGTCGGCGAGCTGACCGGCCGCAAGTACCAGCTGTTCGACTACGTGGGCGACAAGGACGCCGAGCGCGTCATCATCGCCATGGGCTCCGGCTGCGACGCCATCGAGGAGACCATCAACGCGCTGAACAAGAAGGGCGAGAAGCTGGGCCTGATCAAGGTTCACCTCTATCGTCCGTTCTCCCTGAAGCACTTCCTGGCCGCCATCCCCGCGAGCGCGAAGAAGATCGCCGTGCTCGACCGCACGAAGGAAGCCGGCTCCCTGGGCGAGCCGCTGTACGCGGACGTGTGCGCCGCGCTGCGCGAGTCCGACCGCAAGGACATCACCGTCGTGGGCGGCCGCTCCGGCCTGGGCTCCAAGGAGTTCAATCCCACCATGGTCAAGGCCGTTTACGACAACCTGGCCAAGGCCGAGCCGAAGAACCACTTCACCGTGGGCATCATCGACGACGTGACCGGCACCAGCCTGCCGCTGGGCGAGACGCTGGACGTGGCCCC
>JAFZRB010000257.1 GCA_017620115.1 Clostridia bacterium
GCATAGCCGCTGGCGGAAATCGCCACCACGGCGTCCTTTTCGCAGAGCGCTCTCGCTTTCAGGTCTTCCACGGGCAGCGTCTCGCTGTCTTCCGCGCCTTCAACGGCTTTGCGCAGTGCGCCGTCGCCGCCGGCGATAATGCCCTGCACCAGTTCGGGCGACACGCCGAACGTCGGCGGGCACTCGGAGGCGTCCAGCACGCCCAGTCGCCCGCTGGTGCCCGCGCCCATGTAGATGAGCCGTCCGCCGTTCTTCAGCCGGGCGACGATGCCGTCGATGGCCCGGGCGATCTGCGGCAGCGCCTTTTCAATGCCTGCCGTCACGTCGGCGGTCACGTCGTTCATCAGCGTGGCGATTTCCAGGGACGACATCTGATCGAGCTTTTCGCTCCGGCTGTTCACCTGTTCCGTACCCAGCGAAGCCAGAAGGGTTTTCGTGTCCATAGTCTTATCTCCTTCGTCGGCGGGCGCGCCCGCCCGGTATTTCTCAATGCCTATTATACACGCTTTGGGGCTGTTTTTCAACCGCAAAGAACGGAGCGGCGACTCGCGCCCGCCCCGTTCCCCGCTCTCACAGCAGTATGCAGATCATGCCCCCATTGCCCTCGTTGACGATCTTGCCCAGCGCCTCCCGCATTTTCGGCGCGGTTTCGGCGGGCATCCGCGTGAGCTTGGCGGCCAGGCCCTCCCGCACCAGCTCGCCCAGCGATTTTCCGAACATGTTCGTCGTCCAGATGCTTTCCGGATCGTTTTCAAAGCCGCTCATGAGGTATTCCGCCAGCTCCTGCGACTGCTTTTCCGCGCCCACGACCGGGCTCACCTCGGTCTGCGTGTCCACGCGGAACAGATGAAGCGACGGCGCGCTCGCCCGCAGACGCACGCCGAAGCGGCCGCCCTGCTGCACGATCTCCGGCTTCTCAAGCGTCATCTCGCTCTGATCGGGCATAACCAGGCCGTAGCCCGTATCGCGCGCCGAGGCCAGCGCCTCCGCCACGCGGTCGTAGGCCTTTTTGGCTTTCACCAGTTCGCACGTCAGCGTCATCAGGTGTTCCTCTCCGGTGATTTCCTGCCCGCTCTCCTCGCTCAGAATCCGATAGAACAGCCCCGGCTTCGGGATGAGAGCGCATTCGATCGCGCCTTCGCTCAACCGGATGGCGCGGTTCTCCACGCCCGCGAAATGCTCGCTGCCGGCAAACGCCCCGGCGAGGGCGCCGTGATCGCGCACGCGGCGCATGCGGCCCGCCGCCTCGCGCAGGGCGTTTTCCAGCTCCGCGTTCAGCCAGTGGCCTTCGCCCAGAGCCTCCAGCCACGCGGGCGTCTCCACCCACACCTCGCTCACCGGGAATTCAAACAGAACCTCCTCCAGGATATCCCTGATGTCTTCCAGGGTCATGTTTTCCACGCTCAAAAGCCGCACGGGCACGTCGTATTTCGCCGCCAGCGCATCGCGCAGCCGCCGGGCCGCGGCACTTCCCGGCTCGCGGCTGTTGAGCAGCACGACAAACGGCTTGCCCAGCGCCTTGAGCTCGCGCACCACGCGCTCCTCGGCATCCTCATAAGCCCCGCGCGGAAGATCCGTGACGGTGCCGTCCGTTGTGACCACCAGCCCCAGCGTCGAATGCTCGCTGATGACCCGCCGCGTGCCCAGCTCCGCGGCTTCTTCAAAGGGGATATCGTGGTCGAACCAGGGCGTGCGCACCATGCGCGCCGCCTCGTCCTCCTGCGTGCCCAGCACGCCGTCGACGAGGTAGCCCACGCAGTCCACCAGCCGCACCTTCAGCGCGGCCTGATCCCGCAGCCGGATCTCCGCGGCCTCATCCGGCACGAATTTCGGCTGCGTGGTCATGATGGTGCGGCCCGCGCCGCTCACAGGCAGCGAATCGACCGCGCGGTCTCGCCTGTGCTCCCCGGCGATATTCGGTATCACAAGCAGCTCCATGAAGCGCTTGATAAAGGTGGATTTTCCGGTCCGCACCGGCCCAACGACGCCCAAATAGACTTCCCCGTTCGTTCTCGTGGCGATATCCTGATAGATGCTCTGCTCTGTCATCGATGCGTCCCTCCCTTTGTCTACCCAAGCATACGCCCCGCCGCGCCGCGTTATGCCCGCAAAAGCGGCTTGCCAAATAAGGCGCGGCGTGATAGAATAAGGGCGTCGCAAAACCATTCTTTTCCATGAACGATCTGGGAGGAACAGCAAAATGGCCGACATATTGAATTCCTTTTCTCTTTCGGGCGTCGCCGCCTCGCTGGCCGAGGCCGTCAGCGTCGAGCCGCCGCGCGAGGCGAACCCGTCGCTGCCCCAGCTGACCGGTCTGGTGAAGCGCTCGACCGCTTCCGGCAAAGTGGACCGCATCTTCATGTATAATCCCGACGCCATCGCCATGTGGATCTATCAAAAATACACGTCCTTCTTTGACGACGCCTGGAAGCATGCGCAGCTCGCGCTGCCGCTGCGCACCGTCATGCCCTCCGTCACCCCGGTCTGTTTCGGCACCATGTATACCGGCGCGTATCCCGAGGTGCATGGCATCCAGAAATACGAAAAGCCCATTATCCGGATCGACACGCTGTTCGACGCCTTCATCCGCGCGGGCAAGCGCGCCGCCATCGTGGGAGATCCCAGGTGCAGCATGAGCAACATCTTCCTCGAGCGCGACATGGACTACTTCCGGTTCGACACCATCGAAGCCATCAACGAAAAGGCCATGGAGCTGATCGACGAGGACAGATACGATCTGCTGGTGGTTTACAACGGCAACTACGACGCCACCATGCACAAGACCGGCCCGGAAAGCGTCGCTTCGCTCGAGGCGCTTCGCGATAACGTGCGCGCGTTCGACGCCTTCGCCGAAGCCGTCAAAGCCAAATGGACGCATCACGACACGCTGCTCGCCTTCGCCATGGATCACGGCTGCCATGAGATCGACGACGGCTGCGGAAGCCATGGCCTGGACATGCCGGAGGATCTGAACATACTGCATCTGTACGGCGTCGTTCCAAAGCGCGCGTAAAGGACTGCGCGAGAAGACATGACAAAGAGCGCGTTTCATCCCGCCCGGGAGAAACGCGCTCTTTCGCTGCGCTTCATTCGCCGTCCTTCACCAATATGCGGAAATCGGAGAACACCACCCAGTCCGATTCCTTGTCGATACTGGGCGACGACACG
This sequence comes from Clostridia bacterium, assembly GCA_017620115.1. Classification (GTDB taxonomy): domain Bacteria; phylum Bacillota; class Clostridia; order Christensenellales; family Aristaeellaceae; genus Firm-10. The sequence continues at coordinate 3,169 of JAFZRB010000257.1, forward strand.
CCGATGGTCAGGCTGGCGTCCTCAAGCGCCTCGCCGACCGGGAAATACTGATCCCACAGGCCCTCCTCGGGGTCGATGTCCAGCGAGCACACGGACACCATGCGGCCCTCCACCGTGAAGTAGACCGTTATATGCGCCCCGTCGCTGCCCTCATATGGCAGGCTCGCCGAGAGCGCGATCAGCGCGTTCGCGGGAACGCTCAGTCCGTCGACCCTGTCGCGATAGCCCGACACCACGGTCAGGTTGCCGTTCAGGAAGAACGCGCCTTCTCCCGTGGGCGTTTCGGCGGGCGTATCGGGCACGACCACGTGCTTTTCCTTCCAGGCGTTCAGATCGTAAATCTGCCTGTAACCGCTCACTTTCTCCAGCTCGATGACATCGTAATTCTCGCTCACCTTGAACACCCTGACCGTGTCCGACGGATCGACGCCGTCCTCCGCGCTGACATAGCGCCAGCTGAGCGGCCGCGTCATATACACATCGAAAATGGAATGGCCCGGCGTACCCAGCGCCCACACGAGATCCTCGTCCTCCGTGAGGAAGCATACCTCGCGGTCGGCCAGCGCCTCGCCATAGCGCCCGATCATGGCGTCATAGGCGGCGCGCGCCTTCTCCATGCCCTGAATGAAATAGAGCTGTCCAAGCTCCTGCCGGTAGTGGACGTTGATCGCGCAGGAAAGCACGGTCAGCGCCAGCGCCGCCGCCTCGCTCAGGTGAAGGAAGTTCACGCGGCGCAGGCAGAACGCGAGCAGCAGCAGCACGCACATGTACGGCGCGAGCAGCCACCGGCTCTCCACATAGAGCGTCACGCAGGCGCTGAGCAGCGTCGCCCCGATGGTCAGGACGCCCAGCAGCACGCATTTCAGCTCATACGCGCGCTTCTGACGGTTCTTCCTCAGCAGCAGCCGCGCGACGCACGCGATGAGCGCGAGCGCCGCGATGGCGAACATGATCCACGCGAAGGACTGTTCGAGAGGCGTGTACTGATCGTAGGTATAGCCGCTGTGGAACGACGGGCCGCGGTTGACGCCCAGCACGGCCATGAGGCTTTGCAGCAGAAACCCGAGCACGGAGGAAACCGACAGGCTGATGGGCGTGTAGGCCGTACCCATCAGCATCGTGACCCCCAGCATGCGCTTCACGATGACGTTGAGCGCGAAGGGGACAACGCTCAGCGCCGCGCAAAACAGCTTCTTTCCGCGGCTGAGCGGGTCGCACAGCGCGACGCCAATGAGGAGCACCGGCCAAAGCGCGAGGAAGCGCTCGTGCGTGAACACGATGAGCAGGGCGAACACCAGCGCGAGGAGGAACCAGCCCAGGCGGCCCCTTTTGAAGAAACGCAGGAAAAACTCCACGATGAACAGCAGGAAGAAGACGCACATCGCCTCCATCATGCCGAATACCTGGGTGACATTGTAATACGCGAAGGGGCACACGACGAACAGCGCGCCGGTGAAAAACGCGATGCTGCGCCTTCGGCTGACGCGCAGCGCCAGCCGGTAAAGCAGCGCCGTGACGACGCACTGAAAGCACAGGTTGACCGCGAAATACGCGCCGTAGCTGCTGCCGCACAGGCGGGTTTCCAAAAACTCGAGCAGCGCGACGACGGGGCGGTATTTGTAGCCGTCGTAGGCAAACAAACCGGCGAACGAATTGATGGCCCGTCCGGCCAGCACATAGCCGATATCGTCGCCCTTGATGACGCCCGCGCTTCCAAGCGCGCCGAACCACAAGGCGTTCGCCGCGCAGAGCAGCAGGATGAGCGCGAGGTCGGCCAGCGGCCTCCGCCTGCCCGCCGCGCGCCTCTTTTTCTTTGCCTTCACCGGAGTGCGCACCCCCATCGAGGATAGTTTATGACGCAAGGATTATACCATGCCGCCGATAAAAAAGCAATGTTTCGCCGTCCATGCCGGCAGGAAAAGCGCCTTCCCCGTCGTAATAGGCATATTGTCGGAATTCCGTGCTTTTGGGAAGCGTCAGATTAACAGCGGGGTGAAACAGATTATGGCAGGAAAAATCCGCGTCGGCGTGCTGGGGCCGGGACGCATCGTGCGCCGGGTCATGAAGGATTTCCACAAAGGACAGGGCTATGAGCTCACGGCCATAGCCTCGCGCTCGCCCGAACGGGCAGAGGCCGCCGCGCGCGAATACGGCGCGAAATACGCCTTTGGCAGCTACGAAGCGCTCGCCGCCTCCGGCGAGGTCGATCTGGTGTATGTGGCTGTTCCCCATCCGTTCCACTGCGCTGCGTCCATGTTGATGATGGAGCACGGCAAGCACGTGCTCTGCGAAAAGCCGATGGCGCTCAACGAGCGCGAGGCGCGCCTGATGGTCGACTGCGCCAGGAAGAACGGCGTGTTCCTGATGGAAGCCATGTGGACGCGCTGCTTCCCCGCCACGAAGGAGCTCGCGGCGCTGGTTCGCGCCGGCGTGATCGGCGATGTGCGCCACATCTATTCGGTATTCAGTTCATGCTCGCTGGAAGATCCGCAAAGCCGCGCGTTCAACCCGGCGCTGGGCGGCGGCGCGCTGCTGGATATCGGCGTTTATCCGCTGATGGCCTGCACGCTGCTGCTGGGCAGCGCGCCTGAGCGCGTCCAGGGCGCCTGCCATTACGCCTCCACCGGCGTCGATATGCGCATGGCCATGCAGCTTATCTATCCCGGCGGCGCGACGGCGCAGCTCATGGCCGGTATGGACGCGGGCGCTCCGTCCCAACTGTTCGTGTACGGCGCCAGGGGCTGTATCCTCATGAACGACTTCTGGCACCCCTCCTCCTTTACCCTCCGCACCGCGGACGGCGGAAGCAGGGAGTACGCTTTCCCCGTGGAAAACGAAGGCTTCTTCCATGAATTTGAGGAGGCCGCGCGCTGCATCAGCGCGGGCCTCCATGAATCGCCGCTGGTGCCCCTCGACGAGTCCATCTCCGTCGCGCGCATCACGGACGGGCTGCGAAGGGACGCCGGAATCGTTTATCCCGGCGAATGAGGTTATCCGGCGCGCAAAGCGATCCGGCTAAATAATCTGGCTGA
>JAFZRB010000258.1 GCA_017620115.1 Clostridia bacterium
ACGACGGCGCGCGCGATGGTCGGCCGGCCGAGCAGGGCGACGTCCATCTCGCGGTCAGGATGAAGAGTCATCAGGTAGGGCTTGGTGTAGGCCAGGTCGAGAAACCGCATGGCGCGTTCGCTCCTTTTTCTGCCGAGTCAGTACATGATGGTCACGCCGAACACCGTCTTGAAGCCCTCCCGACGCAGCGGGAAGAGCGCGGCGTTCTGCCGCGTGGGATGCACGCGGTTGGTGAGCAGCACCACGTACTCGCCGGACACCGTGTCGATCCACAGGCTGGTGCCGGTGAATCCGGTGTGGCCCACGATGTTGCCCTCGCGGCGCTCGCGGTAGGCGATCCAGCCCAGGCAGCGGTTGTCGCCCAGGTGCGCGGTCTGGTTGGCGAAGGACTTGTCCAGCCAGTCCTTCTCGAAGAACGGATGGCAGCTGTCCGGAATGATCGCCGCGCAGAAGCGGCCCAGGTCCTCCGCGGTGGAGAACACGCCCGCGTGGCCGGCCACGCCGCCCAGCATCCAGCTGGTCTCGTCGTGCACGGTGCCGCGCACGGGCGACTGATCCCGGTCGGTGCGGAACTCGGTGGCGGCGCAGTAGGTATCCGGCGAGGGATTGTAGGTGGTATGGGGCATGCCCAGCTCGTCGAAGATTTCGCGGGCCACCTGATCCTGCGGCTTGCCGTACTGCTGCTCGATGATCGCGCCCAGGAAGATGAACGACAGGTCGCTGTAGAGCACCTGCCCGCCGCGCGGCTTCACGGGCTCCACCGAGAGCAGGCCGTTGATGCGCTCGTCGCGCGTCTTTCCGAACTTGTCCGGCCAGCAGTCCGGGATGAGTCCGGCGGTGTGGGTGAGCAGGTTCCACAGCGTCACCTCTTTGAGCGCCGGGTGCATGGGCCGGTCGAGCATCTCGGCCAGGGTGTCGTGCAGCGTGAGCTTTCCGTTCTGCAGGAGCTGCAAAATGGCGGGCCAGGTGCCCGTCATCTTGGAGAGCGAGGCGATGTCGAAGCTGGTGTCCTTCGTCATGGGATCGCGCGTGGGCGACAGCTGCGCCCAGCCGTAGGCCTCGTGCAGCAGCGTCTCGCCCCTGCGGCCCGCCAGCAGCACCGCGCCGGGGAATTTCTCCTCTTCAACGGCCTGTTTGATCTGCTCGTTGAACAGAGCGAGGCCTTTCATGTCCATCATTGTGATTCTCTCCCCTTCTTTATCGTGATTCGTTGATCCGGGCGTCGCCAGGGCGTCATTCCTGTCTGTCCGACGTTGAGCGGCCGTAGTACGGCGCGTCGCCGTAATACCTGTGCTTCAGCGTGCAGCCTGAATAATAGCGCCGGAAATAGAAATAGTCGTCGCAGTACCGATTGCAGGCGTAGTCGTAGACGGTTCGTTTCTCAAACAGCCGGAAGCCGCTCTTTTCCGCCGTCCGGCGGGAAGCGGGATTGTCCACGTCCATGACCGCGATGAGATAGTCGATGCCGTTCGCCCGGCAGACATGCTCCGCGAACGCCGTTGCCGCTTCGGACGTATAGCCCTTTTTCGCGAACGCGCCGGTCATCATCCAGCCCAGCTCGTATTCGCGCAGCATGGCCTGTTTGCTGAACGTGAGGCAGCCCATGACCTCGCCGGTTTCCCTGTTTTCGATCGCATAGCAGCGCCATGCGTCTGTATCGCCGGCTTCCTCGATTCGCCTGAATTCCCGGATGTATTCCGGCATGTCCGCGGGCTGCGCGTCCACATCCAGAAGATCAGGGCAGTATTCGAGAACCTGCGGATCGGTTTTGATCCTGTATAAGGCCTCCGCGTCCTCCTCGCGGAAGGAACGGACGATCAGCCTTTCGGTTTCAAGGCGCAATCCATTCACGTCCTTTAACAGTTCTGGCGGTACGTCCGTACCGCCAGAACCGCCGCATTGTCGTCAGAACCTTCCGCCCAGCTTCTTCAGCGTTGTGAGGCTGTAGAGCATGCAGTCCAGGGAGCCCTGCTCCACGGCGTTGTCCTGCTCGATCATGGCGTACTTCACGCCGATGTCGTCGCAGGCGTTCATGATGGCCGTCCAGTTGATGTTGCCCTTGCCGATGGGGGCGATCACGCCGCGGTTCTCCATCGAGCCGTTCATTTCCTTGAAGTGCACCACGTCCATGCGGCCGCGCACCTTCTCGATCCATTCCAGCGGGTTCGCGCCGCCCATCTGCACCCAGAACACGTCCAGCTCGAACTGCAGCGCCGGCGAGGCGTTCTCGAACAGCAGCTCCAGGCCGGTCTTGCCCACCTTCTCAAAGCGGGTGAACTCGAAGGCGTGGTTGTGGTAGATGAAATGCAGGCCGTTGTCCAGCAGCTTCTCCGCGATGGGGCTGGCCTTCTTCGCGAACTCGACGAAGCCTTCGGGGCTGGTGCGGTACTCGCCGGGCAGGCCGCCGATGCCGGGATACTCGCAGCCCAGCGTCTTGTGGAAGCGGATCACCTTGTCGAGGTCTTCTTCCATCTCCTGGAAGCCGATGTGCGTGCAGGCGCAGGTGAGGCCGGATTCATCCAGCATGTCCTTGAGCTGCTCGGCGGGGATGGCGCGGTTCTGGCCGGAGAGCTGGCAGGTGTTGTAGCCCATGGCCTTGAGCGCCTTCATGGTGAGCAGCATCTCGTCCGCGTTCTGGCAGTGGTTGCGCACCGAATACATCTGCGCGCCGATCTGGAAATTCGTCATACCAATACCTCCATCTGTAATAAAATGATTCCCAATTTATTCTTTTCGCCTGCAACCACAGGCTGATCAGATACATCTGCGAACGAGGTCTTCATTGTCGATGGCCGCATCGAGCAGCCGGCTCAACAAGTCAATGTATCCCGTCCCGTATTTCTTCGCTTTTTGCAGCGTGGCCGGGGAAATCCTTATGGAGACAACCGGCTCGTCGCTGTTTTCGCGGTTCATCCTCCTGAACTGCGCCAGCTGCTCCGCGGTCATCGCGGGGCTGTCTTCATCAAAAACAGGGTATTTCCTCTCGGCGTTTTCGAGCTCGCTGAGTTCATCCGCCGTGAGGTCGGCAGCCAGCTCATTCAAAGTCATCTTCACCATGCTCATACCTCGCTCTCTCAATGGCTGTCGCCAGTCTGGCGGATATCAGTCTGACCACATTTTCATCTTTGAATGCGCAGACGACAAAGAGGACTTTTCCCACCATGCCAAGGATATCGTACCGCAATTCTTCCGGATGCTCCTCATCCTCGCGGATGAGTTTGTTGGGATCGAGAAAGACTTTCGCCACTGTCTTGAAATGTATGCCGTGCTTTATAAAATTAAGCCGATCCTTTTGCTCGTCCCACTCAAAGGTTACTGAGCTGAAGTCAAAATCAAAGAATTCAAACATTGGCCGCCTCTGTCAGATCAGTTTTATCGCGGGGAAAACGGATTGCGGCACGCTGCGGACGGCCGGTTCCCCGTCACGCCTTCTCCAGTTCCACCCATTTTCCCTCTTCGCTGGAGCGGATGATGCCCAGCACCAGGCTGAGCGCCGGGAAGGCGCTGCGGCCGTCGATCCAGAAATGCCGGCCCTCGGCCAGGCAGGCGTAGTAATCCTCCAGCTGGGCGCTGTGGCCGATGCCCCACACGCTCTTGCCCACGACGGTTTTGTTGTCGCCCGCGTCGATGAGGCGGAGCTCTTCGTTTTCCACGGCGTACAGCTTGGGGCCGAACAGCTTGAGCGCGCCCTTCTCCAGGTGGATGTTGAGCTCGACCGGGTCGTCGTCCACGTTGTTGTTGCTGGTGTGGATCAGCGCGCGCTGGCCGCCTTCGTAGAGCGCCACGGCCATGGCGTTGTCCTCCACCTCGATTTTGCCCTCCTGCAGGCCGGTGAACACGGAGCCGCGCACCTTCTCGATGGGGCCGCCCAGATAGCTCAGCAGATCCAGCGTGTGGATGGACTGGTTGATGAGCGAGCCCGCGCCTTCCGTGGCCTTTACGCCGCGCCAGCCGGATTCGGAATAATACGCGCCCTCGCGCCGCCAGCAGACGGAAACGCTCATGCCGCGGAACGCGCCCAGCTCGCCCGATTCGATGATTTTTTTCGCGTGCTGAACGGAGGAAATGTAGCGGTTCTGGAAGATGACCCCCAGCATGCCCGCGCCGCTCTTTTCGGACGCGGCGATCATGGCGCGCGCATCGTCGGCGGTGGTGGCCATGGGCTTTTCGGTGATGACGTTTCGCCCCAGCCCCAGCGCCTCGATGGTCACGGGCGCGTGCAGGTAGTGGGGCAGGCACACGTGAACCACGTCGATACCGTCGAGCGCGACGACCTCGTGCCAGTCGGCGAAGCCCTTCGCGCCGGTCTTCTCGACGGCCTTCTTCAGGCGCTCCTCGCGGATATCGCACACAGCGGCGATTTCGACGTTCTTCATGCCCTGCAGCGCGGCGATGTGAACCTGGCTGATGCCGCCGCAGCCGATGATGGCCGCGCGGAATTTTTTCTGCTCCATTTTACTCTCCTCCCGGATCTGATGTGTCATGATGAGGCCGACGTCGTGAAAACGTAGGTTCCGATGGACACGGCCACCGCCAGATTCAGCGAGTCGATCTCCTTCGACTGCGGAATCAGCACGCTCTGCCCGAGCCCGGCGAAGCGGGCGGGCAGGCCGGTCTGTTCGTTGCCGAAAACCAGCGCGTAAAGCGGCGCGCGGCTGCGGGCGGCCTCGTTCAGCGGGATGGCGCCGTCCAGCATGAAGGGATACAGCGCATGCCGGGGATACAGCGCGCGATAATCCTCGAAGGTGTCGAACGTGCGCACGTTCATGCCGTAGAACGCGCCCATCGAGGCGCGCAGCACGTGCGGGTCGAACGCGTCCACGCACGGGCGCACGATGGCCACGTCGCGGACGCCGAAGCCCAGACAGGCCCGCAGCGCCGTGCCGAGGTTGCCGCCGTCGGAGATCTGGCAGAGCACCACGTGCGGCTTCGCGCCGTCCAGCGCGGCTTCGTATTTCTCAAAAACAAGCGCGGCGAAGCAGTTGTCCTTCTGCGATTCGCGCCGCAGCACGCGGTCGGCGAATTCCTCGCGGACGCCGAGCGCGGCGCATTTCTCCCGCAGCAGCGAGACGCCCTCGTTGCGCAGCCCTTCGGAGTGCAGCAGCAGCCGGGACACGCTTTCCGGCCTCGCCTCCAGCAGTTTCAGCGCGGGGAACACGCCCAGCGCGTAGCTGTAGGGAAGACGCCGGCTGTAAGGCTCGAGCTTGGGCACGCAGAACACCCCGTTTCCTATATGCCATCAGCTTATAGTATACACCCGCCGCCCTGAATTCGCAATGTCTGCATGCAAATAAAACAAAACCTCGCTTGCTTTTTGACAAATATGGCGTAAACTGATGCTGCAAATCCTATAACAGGAGCGATAACCGATGAAATACCTTGATCTGGCATACACGAAACCCTATCTGATGAGCCTGAACCCCGGCCGGGAGATGGACGTGGCCATACTCGGCCGGCCGGAGATCGCGCGGGCCTTCGCGGAATTCGGCGCTTCGCCCGCGCTGGGACGCGCGCTCGACGGCGAGCGCTTTGACATCCGCGGGCTGCGCACGCCCGCGCGCGGCGACGGCTACGATCCCGTGCCGGAAAACAACCCCGAGCTGCCCGTGGTTCAGTTCGTGTTTCACCTGACCGGCCTGACGCCGGGCGAGCGCGTGTTCTACCGCGTGACGCTCGAAACGGCGGACGGAACGCGCGTGGAAGGCGGGATCTACGATTTCCGCGCCGCGCCCGAGGCGGGACAGCCCTTTACATTCGCGCTGATGAGCGATCTGCAGCTGTTCAGGCCCTGCGACCACACCATCCACCAGCTGGGCCGCCGCGCGCCGGACTTCATCCTGTTCGCCGGCGATATGATCAACGTGGCCTGGCACGTCGGCGACTGGTTCACCGTGCCCGGCGCGTGGCAGCCGGAGAAAATGATCGGCATGTCGTTCTTCGACATCATGCAGCGCGACGACGACGGCGTGCGCCTCATGCAGTACGCGCCGGTGTTCCCCTGCCCGGGCAACCACGAGACCGACGACAACCGCGTGGAGGGCAACCGTCAGTGGGCGCTGGAATTCGACCGCTACTCCTGGCGCATCTACATGCAGATCTGGCGCGCGTATTACCCGGACGGGGAATACGGCTGGCACGGAAAGCACTGGTATTCGCTGGATTACGCGAACATGCACATAGATTCGCTGATGGTGGTGCGCTGCAATCCGTGGGATCCCTATGAGGCCCCCGGAACCATACTGCGCGGCGGCGAGCCTGGCCCGGACACCCCGCAGGGCCGCTGGCTGGCGGAGGATCTGCGCGCCTCGAAGAGCCGGTTCAAGTGGGTCGTGATGCACTGGCACATGATGAACCGCGGCGACGATACGCAGCCGCTGCTGTGCCAGCCCGCGCCGGACCCGGCCGATCCGGCGCGCGTGATCTATCCCGTCGACAACGCGGGGCGGTTCCTGCATCCGCTGTTCGCCGAAACCGGCGTGTGCGCCGTGAACTACGGCCACAGCCACGTGTACGAGCGCTATCTGATCGACGGCGTGAACTACATCGAGGCGGCGTATATGGGCGTGAAGTACGGAAAGCCCGACGGCCAGGTGAATCCCTCCGGCGTCTATCCCGTGAACCAGCAGCACGATTTCCGCTCCTACCTGATTGTCTCCTGCGACGGCGAGCATCTGCGCGCCAAAGCCTATCAGGCCAGCGTGGAGCCCAACGGCTACGGCTATGAGGGCCGCGTGTTCGACTGCTTCGACATTCGATAACCCTTCATCGTTTCGCACGGAAAGTCGGGTTTTTTCCGGCCGATTCTGTTATCATGGTCGCGGAAGGGAGGGAGAAAAGTGGACTGGGCAAGGGGTATCCAGCGTGCGATCGACTATATCGAGGCGCACATCGCCGAACCGCTCGATTATGACGAGATCGCGCGGCAGGCGTTCTCGTCGGGCTATCATTTCCAGCGCGTGTTCGGCATCCTGTGCGGCTGGACGCTGGGCGAGTACATCCGCAACCGCCGGCTGTCGCTGGCGGGCGAGGAGCTGCAGTCGGACGGCGTGAAGGTGATCGACGCTGCGGTCAAGTACGGCTACGACAGCCCGGACAGCTTCGCCCGCGCGTTCCAGAAATTCCACGGCGTCACGCCCTCGCAGGCGCGCGGCGGCGCGACGCTCAGATCGTTCTCCCGCCTGCGCGTCAAGATTACATTGGAAGGCGGTATGAGCATGAATTACAGAATCGAGCAGAAACCCGAGATGATCCTCACATGCTTCGGCAGGCGTTTTGAAGGCGCGCCGGAGGCCCGGCTGGCGCAGGAGGCCGAATTCACCATGCGCACGCGGCCGCAGCAATACCTGCTGATGGGCCTTGACAGCTTCGACAACATGCCCAGCTCGGCCAGCGTCGTGATGAACGTGGGCGACGACGGCTTCGACTTTTTCCTCGGCCGGTTCCTGAGCGGCGAGGCCAGGGAAAACATGGCCTCCGAATACTCGCTTGGCCCGGAGTACGCCGCGCTGTTCCGGAACATGACGATCCCCGCGCACACCTGCGCCGTGTTCGAGACGGACAGGTGCGCCTATCCCACCGAGACGTTTTTGGATCTGCGGGCCCGGATCGTGTCTGAATGGCTGCCGTCGAGCGGTTATCAGCTCTCGAACGCGCCGGAGGTCACCGTGTATCACTGGTACGGCGGGGCGCGCCGGGACAGCCGATTCATCGAGCTGTGGATGCCGATCGAGGAGAGAAAAGCGGAATGAATGGCAGAACCGCCGCGCCGCCGGGTTGACGGAAGCGCGGCGGTTCGGTATAATGGAGCCATAGCGGGGGAGGGATGGGCATGGCGAAGCGGTTCGCGGGCAGCCTGCGGTTCCGGCGATTGGGCCTGGACTATTTGACGGCCTTCCTGCTTGGCGCGTCCGCCGCGATCGTGCTCCTCGGCGTCTGGCAGGGTAAGGAGGCCGCGCCGCCCGAGCCGCTGGAGATCAGGCGCATGGAAGAGACGCCGACGGCGGAGGAGGATGAAACCGGGCTCTCCGATGAAACGGCCGCGGCCGCAAGCTGGGTGCTGAATACCAAATCGCTCAAATTCCACCGGCCCGACTGCCAGTCCGTTCAGGATATAAAGCCGCAAAACCGCATGGATTACACGGGCCCCCGCGACAACGTCGTCGCCGCGGGCTACGTTCCCTGCCAGCGCTGCAATCCGTAAAGAACCGCCTCCGGCCCGGATGAAAAGGGCGGAGGCGGTTGTTCGCTTACGCGGCGAAAAGCGTTCCGGCGTCTGAACGGGAAGGTCAGCGCCTGAACAGCATTTTCAGGAGGCCCCGCGGGGTGAAGCCCGTCACGATATGGTGCTTCTCGCGACAGCAGGGGCAAATGTAATCGTAGCCGTATTGGCAGTCCGGCGGCGTGAGATTGACATTGTACTCCCTGTTGATACACCGACGGCAGATATAATCCCCAAAGCGGTCATGTATGGGTTTGGCGTTGATCATAACAGCATCCTTTCGCGGGGGGCAGGTCTGTTCTTTTGATTTCTTCCATTATATTATAGCCGGTCGCGCGGCAGAAATCAACCGCCGCGATCCGCTTTTTCCCGCTTTTTCCGAACCGCCGCGCGGCGCGTCAGTCGGCTTTTTTGCCGTCCAGCGCCTCGAAGCCGTTCCAGACCGGTTTGCCCGCGTAGCGCAGGATGGGCGCTTCGCCCCGCAGCGCCCGCAGCACGGACAGCGCCAGCGCGTCCTGCTCCATTTCGCCGGGATACACGCTGATGGGAGCGATCCAGCCGCAGCGCGCGCCGATGCCCTCCACGATGTCGGTAAAGCGCACCAGACCGCCCGTGAGCAGAATGCCGTCCACTTTTCCGGCCAACACGACGCTCATCTCGCCGATCAGCTTGCAGATGTTGTAGATCATGGCGTTCCACACCAGCGTCGCGGCCTCGTCGCCCTCTTCAACGCGCCGGTGGATGACGTCGGAATCGGACGTGCCGAAAAAGCTCACGAAGCCGCCCGCGCGCGAGCACATGAGGCGCGCTTCGCTCAGGGAATGCGAT
>JAFZRB010000259.1 GCA_017620115.1 Clostridia bacterium
CCTGCGCGCGGACGAGGGCGACGTGCGCCTGGACAATGCCTCCTACCGGGCTTGGCTGGCGGCGCGCGGTTATCGCGTGGCCAGCGGCGCGGAACCGATCATCAACAAGGTGACGCAATACAAGGGCGAACTGTACACCGCCGTCTCCATAGACGACACGGGCTATCCGATCCTCTGCCGCATTGAGGGCAACGTGCTGGTTCCCTTCGCCGTGTGCCCGGAGGAGATGACGTATGAATTCCGATATATCGTAACCGACGACGGCATCCACGGCGTGTTCCGCGTGCCGCCCGACGATCACAAGACCGGACACGCGGGCTACACCGTCTCCACGGATGGCGGCAAGACCTGGCAGACCAGGGTTTACGAGGACGGCGTCCAGTCCCGGCCTGACATTTTGGAATACTATGGAAAGCCGCTGATGGTCTACAACTACAAAAGCGACCGCTCCTGCGAAAACTTCCCGCCGATGCACAACTTCCGCAACGCCGTCAAGATGATTTACGACGGGCGCGTGATCCTCGATCTGTTCTCCAAGTACGGCATTGTCGAGCACGAGACCATAAGCATCCGCGGCGACCTCTACATGGCCTTCTCCAACTGCCCCCAGGCGCTGTCCACCGAGAACGGCGCGGCCTGGATCGAGGACGGACGCCCGGTCGAGCAGGGCAAGGAGGCGATCGAGTGGATGAAGCTGGGGTATCTGCTGTAATCGCGCGCCTCCTCTCCGCCGAAAGACCGTTTGAAGAAAGCAGGGAAAAAACGATGTTCCAGATGCGTTTGCTCAGCTCGCTGCACAGGGTTTTCCCCGATTGCTGTCCCGCCGCGCGGGTTGTCCGGCTGACCGCGGCCGCGAACGAGCCGCTGTCCTTCCAGGCGGCCTTCAGGCTGGAGGGGGAGAAACCGAAATCGGCTATGGTCAACGTGAGGTCCGAATGCGCGCTGCCCCTGTCCACTTATCTGGTGGGGTATGTGCCCGTGCTCCACACGGACACGCAGGATTACGGCGCGCTCCGCTCGCCCGGGCTGTTTCCCGACATGCTGCTGAAGAAGCGGACCAATCCCGAGCTGGTGAGGGAAGGAACGCAGTGGAGCGCGCAGTATTATGAGAAGGGCGAGGAAACCCTCATCAACGCGGCCAACGACGCCTGGCAGTCGGTCTGGTTCACGGTCAACGAGGACGGCGCGGAACTGGCTCCCGGCGCGTATCCCGTGAGGATATGGTTCGAGGAAGCGGAAACCCGCGCGGTTCTGGCCGAAGCGACGGCCGAGGTTGAGATCCTTCCGGTCGCGCTGCTCCCGCAGAAGCTGATGTATACCAACTGGTTCCACTGCGACTGCCTCGCGGATTTCTATGGGGTCGAGGTGTTCTCAGACCGTTTCTTCGATATATTCGGGCGTTTTGTGCGCGCGGCGGTCAGAAACGGCATGAATATGCTGCTCACGCCGGCTTTCACGCCGCCTCTGGATACGCCGATCAACAGCGAACGCCGGACGGTCCAGCTGGTGAAGATCGCCAGGGAAAACGGGGCCTACAGCTTCGATTTTTCGCTTATGAAGCGCTTTCTTGATGCGGCCAGAGCTGCCGGCATCGAATACTTTGAACACGCGCACCTGTTTTCGCAGTGGGGCGCGAAGGCGGCGCCCAAGATCATCGCGGTCGAAAACGGCGCGGAAAAGCGGATCTTCGGCTGGGATACGGACGCGTCGGGGCCTGAATACCGCCGTTTCCTGCGGGCGTATCTGCCGGCCGTCACCGCGTTCCTGAAGGATGAGGGCCTGGAGAAAAAGACGCTGTTCCACATCTCGGACGAACCGGGCGAGGGCATGGAGGAATCCTACGCCAGAGCCAGGGAGGCCGTCGGAGACCTGCTGGAAGGGTTTATGGTTGGGGACGCGCTTTCGCATTACGATTACTACGAGAAGGGCCTCGTGCGGATTCCCATCTGCGTGACCAGCACGATCGACAGCTTCCTGGGCCGGTGCGACGATCTCTGGGCCTATTACACCGGCGGCCAGTATCAGGACGGGCTTTCCAACCGCATCCTCGTGTGCCCGTCGGAGCAGAACAGGATCCTGGGCACGGAGCTGTACGCGAATCGGATCAAAGGGTTCCTGCATTGGGGCTACAATTACTATTACGACAGGATGAGCCACGGCCTGTTCGATCCGCGGGTCAATCCCTGCGGCTACAACAATCACGCGGGCACCACATACTTCGTTTATCCGGGGCGGAACGGCGAGCCGATCCAGTCCGTCCGCCAGAAGGTGTTCGGCGAGGGGCTCAACGATCTGCGGGCGCTGGAGACCCTGGAGTCGCTGAAGGGGCGCGAAGAGTGCGACAGGATCATGCGGAAGCATTTCGGACAGGTCGGTTTTCGCGTTAAGCCGGACAGCCCCGAAAAGCTGCTGGCCTTCCGGGAAGACGTGAATCAGGCGCTGGCGCCGCATTGAACGCCGCGGCAGGAGGAAAGAATATGAAAATGATTTTGGAAAGCCGGGAGATTCCCGTCAGGGGTTCCTATGATGTCGTCGTCGCCGGAGCCGGCGTGGCCGGACTGGCGGCGGCGGTGGCGGCCAGACGCGCGGGGAGAAAGGTGCTCCTGCTGGAAAAGAGCTGCGAGCTCGGCGGGCTGGCGACCCTCGGACAGATCAACTATTTCGTGCCGATGTGCAACGGTTCCGGGCGGCAGGTGGTCAGGGGCCTGTGCGATGAGTTCATCCGTCTGTCCATCCGGTACGGCTACGACGTCATGCCGGAAGAGTGGCGCGCCGGCGAACCCGGCGAGAACGCGGCGCATCGCTACAGCGTGCGCTATTCCGCCTGCATGTTTGCCCTGGCGCTGACGGAGCTCATCCATGACGAGCGCGTCGATCTTCTCTTTGACACCGTCGCTTCCGAGCCCGTGATGGACGGCGGCCGCTGCCGGGGCCTGATCGTGGAAAACAAGTCCGGACGTTCCTTCTATGAGGCGGGCGTGGTGGTCGACGCCACCGGCGACGCGGATATCCTCTTCCGCGCGGGCGTGCCCACCGTGCAGGGCCTCAACTATTTCACCTATTCCGCCTATGGGATCGACGTCGAGCACTGCCGCCGGGCGGCTGAAACGGGCAGGATCGAAAAAGCGGTTTTCGACATGGCCGGCGGCCGGGCGAACCTGTACGGGAAGAATCATCCGGAGGGCCATCCCTTCTATACCGGCACCTCCGGCGAGGACGTGACCCGATACCTGATAGACAACCAGCTGGAGCTCCTCCACAGGATCGGCGGGGACGACCGCGCCTCCCGCGAGGTGATTTCACTGCCCGGCATGTGCCAGTTCCGCACCACCCGGCATATCGACGGGGACTACACCCTGCGCCAGGCGGACGTGTACCGCCATTTCGAGGACAGCGTCACCGCCGTGTGCGATTTCGAGCATAAGGGCGATTTCCTCTGGGAGGTACCCTACCGCGCGCTGGTGCGCACCGGCTTCGACAACCTGATCACGGCGGGGCGCACCGTGGCGGCGGAGGATTACGCCTGGGATGTGATGCGGGTCATTCCCCCGGCCATCGTCACCGGCCAGGCGGCCGGCCTCGCCGCCGCCCAGGCCCTCGAACAGGATCGGCCCATCCATGCCATCGACGTCGGCCTCCTGCAGCGGACGCTGGAAAAGCAGAACGTGCTGCTGCATTACGACGACGCGTGGGCGAAGGAAAACCGGGAAGACGTGATGCGCTTTACCAAGCTGGACGCGAAGGGCGGCACGCCTTATGTCGCGGGGAGCCATGACGGCCTCTGACGGCGGAAGGAGAAAAAAGGAAAAAAGTTGGCGCGGCGCGCGATATTTCCTTTGTGCTGCGCCGCGCCGTATGGTATAATCAAAGCAGCGGCGCGAGCCGTAATCGGTGAAACAGGGAGGTGCGCCGGGCGGTCGTTCGGCGGAGAGACATGAGCGTGAAACTGCTCTTTTTAAACGATGAGGCGATGCGCAGGGCCGGCGTTCTGGATATGCGCGCGGCCATGAAGGATGTCGAGCGCGTCTACACGCTGTACGCGCGGGGCGAAGTCATCAACCCCGGCAAATGCGTGCTGCGCTGGGGCAAAACCGTAGAGGATGAGAACGTGCTGGGACGTATCAACGCCATGCCCGGATACGTCGGCGGCGAGTACGACATGGCAGGCATCAAGTGGATCGGCAGCGGGCCCATGAACTACAAAAAGGGCCTGCCGAGGGCGAGCGTCACGATCATCCTGAACGATCCCGACACGAAGCTGCCGGTCGCCATCGCCGACGGCACGGCGATCAGCACGATGCGCACCGGCGCGTCCGGCGGCATCGCGATCCGCCTGCTCGCGCGCTCCGGCGCGCGCGTGATGACGATCTGCGGCGCCGGGGCGCAGGCCCCGACGCAGCTCGAGGCCGCGCTGCTCGCCCGGCCTTCGATCGACACGCTGTATGTGTACGACATCCGGCCCGAAAACGCGGAGCGGTTCGCCCGGGCGACGCGGGAGAAATACCCGTCGCTGACCGTCGCCGTGGAGCCGGATATCGAGAAGGCCGCGCGGGAGAGCGACATTATCGACTGCGTCACCCTCGCCGCCGAGCCCTTCATAAAGGGCGTGTGGCTGAAAAAGGGCGCGCTGGTGATGAACATGGCCGACTACGAAGTGGACAACGACTGCGTGCTCCGGGCGGACAAGCGCGTTGTGGACTACTGGGAGAACGTGAAGCACCGCATGATCAGTACGATCGCCCTGATGTGGCGCGACGGCCTGTTCAGGGACGAGGATCTGCACGCGGAGATCGGAAGCATCCTCTGCGGTGAAAAGCCCGGCCGCGAGAACGACGAGGAAATCATCTATTTCAACGCCGTGGGCGCGGGCATCATGGATATCGCCGTGGCCACCCGGTGCTGCAAGGCGGCGAAGGCGGCCGGCCTGGGCATTGAACTGCCGTTCTGGGAATAGAAAGGAGAGCATGAAGCTATGAGTGTGATGCGCCTGACGGCCGCGGGAGACGCGATGGTGTTTCGCCGCCTGGCGGGGGAATACCCCGGCTTTGGCGCGCTGCGGGATTTCATCGGCCGCGGCGATTTCCGCTTCCTGAACCTGGAGACCACCGTGCACCGCCATGAAACCTTCGGCGCGGCGGTCAGCGGCGGCAGCTGGTTCTGCGCCGCTCCGGAGGTGCTTGAGGATATGCGCGCCTTTGGATTCAACGCGCTGTCCACCGCCAACAACCACGCGATGGACTACTCCCACGCGGGGCTCATGAAGACGCTGGGCTATATCCGCGAGGCGGGCTTCGCCTGCGCCGGAACGGGCGCTTCGATGTCCGAAGCCGCCGCCCCCGCTTATGTGGATACGTCTGCCGGACGGTTCGCGCTGATCGGCGCGAGCTCGTCGTTCCACCCGGATGCCATCGCCGGCAACCCCGCGCGGGGCGTGCCGGCGCGGCCCGGCCTGAACGCCATCCGCTTCGACAAGATCTATCGGCTGCCGCCCGACCAATTGGAACAGCTGCGCGCCATCGCCGACGGCATACGCATCAACGCCGCCGACGATATCTATCGCGCGCAGGGCTACCGGGCGGCCCTCAAGGAAGGCGTCACGGCGTTCGGCGACCTGCGCTTCGAGCCGGCCGACGAGCCCGGCAACCGCACGGCCGTCAACGAAGGAGACATGAAGCGCGTGGAGCGCTCCATCAGCGAGGCGCGCTTCATGGCGGACTGCGTCGTCGTCGCGATACACTCGCACGAATTCGCCGGCCGCAGCCTGGAAGAGCCCGCCGATTTCCTCGTGCAGTTCGCCCACCGGTGCGTCGACGCAGGCGCGGACGCCGTCATCGGCACGGGGCCGCATCTGCTGCGCCCCATCGAGATATACAAGGGCCGTCCCATCTTCTATTCGCTGGGCGATTTCATCATCCAGCTGGAAACCATCGCGAACGCGCCCGCGGACATGTACGAAAAGCAGGGCCTGGCTTCGGATTCCGGGCTGGACGCGCTGTTTGAAAACCGTTCCGGCGGCGGAAAGCACGGCCTGTACTACGAGCGGGTCATGTTTGAGACGGTGGTGCCCTTCTGGACGTACGAGGACGGCGCGCTGCGCCGGCTCGAGCTGATGCCCGTCGAGCTGAACTTCGGCGCGCCCAGGTCGGTCGGCGGCTGGCCGCGGCCCAAATCGGACGCCGGCATACTGGAGCGCCTGGCCGGCATGAGCGAAGCCTGGGGAACGAGGATCCGCATCGAGGACGGCATCGGCGTCGTCGAATTATAAGGAGGCAGCGCGATGAACCTGACAAAAGACATGGAGGCCTATATTCTGGAATGCCAGGATGAACTCAAACAGCTGATCCGCGACATGAGCGTGATTCCCGCGCCGTCCCACCACGAGGAGCGCCGGGTGGCGTTCTGCAGGGACTGGTTTTCGGCCGCGGGCTTTGAAGACGTTTCGATCGATCCGGCGCTCAACGTCGTGTGCGCCTGCCCGTCGGATAACGACGCGCCGATAACGGTGTTCATGGCGCACACCGACGTCGTGTTCCCCGACACCGATCCGCTGCCCTTCCGCGAGGATGAAAAGACGTTTTACTGCCCTGGCGTGTGCGACGACACGGCCAATCTCGCCGTAATGATGATCTGCGCGCGCTACTTCCTCAGGCGCGGCCTGAAGCCCCGGAACAGGCTGCTGTTCGTCGCCAACTCCTGCGAGGAAGGACTCGGCAATCTGAAGGGCAGCAAGGAGATCGTCCGCGCCTTCGGCGACAGGATGAACGGGCTGGTCACATTCGACGGCGTCCGGCTCGACCGCGTGGTGTGCCGCGCCGTGGGCTCCCACCGCTACCGGGTCTCCGTAGCCACCGAGGGCGGCCATTCCTATTCAAAGTTCGGCAACCGCAACGCCATCCGCTTCCTGGCCTCGATGATCGACGCGCTCTACTGCGTCAAGGTTCCCGAAAAGGAAGGCACGAAGACCACCTACAACGTGGGCACGATTTCCGGCGGCACCTCCGTCAACACCATCGCCCAGCAGGCGGAGATGCTGTACGAGTACCGCTCGGACGATCAGGAATGCCTGGACGCGATGAAACGCTGCTTCGAGGCGGTCATCGGGGCCTACCGCGCCATGGGCGTCGCCGTGGATGTGGAGCTGGTGGGCGAGAGGTCCTGCGCGCGCGGCGTGGACGCGTCGGCGCATGAGGCGCTGATCGCGCTGGCCGATCGGTCCATCGCCGATATCGTCGGCGAGACGCCCAAGCACGAGTCCAGCTCGACCGACGCCAACAGCGCCCTCGCCGCGGGCATTCCCTCCGTTTGTCTGTCCGCGGTCATCGGCGACCGCTGCCACACCCGCGAGGAGGTGCTGTACCTCGACAGCCTGATCCCCGGCTGCCGCTTCGCCATGGATTTCATGGCCAACTTCTTCGCCGTCTGATCCTTCCGGCGCAAAAAGAGGAACCCCCGGCCGGGTTCCTCTTTTTGCGTTTCGCCCTTTTGTCACGCGCCTTCCGGCGGGAGGGTTTCGACCTCCCGGCGCCTGCGCGCCGCCGCGCGGAAGATCAGCTGATACGCCGCCGTCACCGCCGCCATCACGCCGGCGAGCAGCAGCAGGACCGGCCTGTAGGTGCCGAACACGTCGTGGCTCAGGTTGGTCAGCGGCACGCCGATCGCGAAGCCGGCCGTGCTAACCGAAACCAGCACGCCCAGCATCTTCTCGTAGGCGAGATCGCCGAACAGGTTGGAGGCCAGCAGCGGCAGCATGATGGTCTCCAGGGGCATGGCCATCGCCATCAGCGGGGTATAGGCGACGGCGGCCCATTTTCCGCCGGCCGTCGGCGCCACGCCGTACAGCATGAGCAGGCCGATCACCGCGCAGGAGCAGCAGATCGTGAGCGTCTTCCGGATGCGGATGCGGTCGTGAAGATAGCCGACCAGCACCTTGTCCGCCGACAGGAGCAGCGAGCGGGCGCTCACCAGCGTCGCCACGAGGGAGATCTCCAGGCCCTCGTCCTTCATGTGGGCCGTGGCGATGTCGCTGACGCCCTGCAGCGTCATGCCGGTGAGGAACACGCACAGCGCCGCGGCGTAAAACCAGGGCGTGCGCAGCGCCTGTTCCAGCGAAATGCCGCTCCAGACGTGCTTCGCCGCCTTCCGCTTCGGCGCGGACGCGCGGCCGGCGTCGCCGCCCGAGGGATACTCCCTGATCAGAGAGAGTATGATCACCGCGGCGACGGCCAGCATCGCCGCCGTGAGCAGATACGCCTTGCGGTAGCCGAACGCGTCGCCCTCCCGGTAGATGATGGGGGATACGATCTGCGTCATCACGGCCGTGCCTAAGCCGTTGCAGGCGAGCGCGATCCCCATCACCGTTCCGCGGTTTTCCTGAAACCACGCGCCGATCACATGGCCGATCATGGCCGTTCCCATCCAGCTGATACCCAGCCCCAGCATCACGCCGCCGATATAGAAAACCCACGTGGTCGTGGCGTGCGCGTAGATCAGCGCGAACGCGATCAGCGCCAAAAAGCCCGCCGCGATCAGCTTCTTCGCGCCGTGGCGAGCCAGCAGGGAGCCGAAGAACAGGTTGACGACCGTCGTGGTGACGTAGCGGCAGCTGTCGGATATGGTGAACAGACTGCGCCTGATGCCCGTCGCCTCGGTGATCGCCGCCAGATACAGGCTCTTCGTGCCGCTGCAGAAGCCGAGCCCCGAAAAGGACAAAAGGCAGCACGCCGCGACGACGACCCATCTGTAGCGGCTGTCCGCAATCGCCTTTTTTCGCATAGATCCTCCCGCTTTCCGCGCGCCTGACGGGCCGCTCCCGGCGGCCGCGCCGCTCAGGCGCGCAGTTTTTCCATGAAGGCCGCCATTCGGCGGACGCCCTCGTTCAGAACGTCGATCGACGAGGCGTAGGAGATGCGCACGTATCCCTCGCCCGAAGGGCCGAAGGCCGAACCCGGCGACAGCGCCACATGCGCCTCGTCCAGAAGCCGCGAAGCGAACGCTTCGGAGGTCAGCCCGGTTCGGGTGATATTGACGAACAGGTAAAACGCGCCTTCCGGCGTTCTGGCGGACAGGCCGGGGATGGCGTTGACGCCCTGCACGATGCAGTCGCGCCGCGCGCGGTAGGCCGCGTTCATGCGTTCGATGTCCGCAGAGGCCGTGCGCAGCGCGCATATGGCCCCGCGCTGCACGAAGGCCGGCACGCAGCTGCACATGTTTTCCTGCAGCTTGGGCACGCACCCGACGACCTCGGCCGGCCCGGCGAGCCAGCCCACCCGCCAGCCGGTCATGGCGTAGGTCTTGGAGCAGCTGTCCACGACCAGCGTGCGTTCGCGCATTCCGGGCACGGCGGCGATGTTGAAGAAGGGCTCCGCGCCGTAGTAGAGATGCTTGTACACCTCGTCGAACAGCACGTACAGCTCGTGTTCGGCGGCGATGGCCGCGATCCGCTCCAGGAGTGCGCGCGGAGCCACGCCGCCCGTGGGATTCGCCGGCGTGTTGAGCATGATCGCGCGGGTCCTGCCGGTGATCGCCCGCTTCAGGTCCGCCGGATCGAACTGAAAGCCGTTTTCCTCCCGCACCGGCACGTAGACGGGCACGCCCTTGCAGATCCGGATCTGATCCCGGTAATTGGTGTAGGACGGGTCGGGCAGGATCACCTCGTCGCCCGGTTCGACGACGGTCATCAGCGCCAGCAGCAGCGCCTCCATGCCGCCGCTGGTCACGGCGATTTCCTCCGCGGGATCGTAGGCGACGCCGTCGTAGTCGCGCAGGCTGTCCGCGATGGCTTCCCGCAGCGGCAAAAGGCCCGCGTTGGGGGTGTAGTGCGTCTCGCCCCGCCGCAGCGAATCGACCGCCGCGTCGATCACGCGGGGCGGCGTGTCGAAGTCCGGCTCGCCCAGGCAGAAGAATACGACGTCGTCCATCTGGATGGCCTTTTCATAAATCGCCCGTATCGGCGAGCGCGGCATCCGCGCGATGGTGGAAATCATGGTTATCTCCTTTCCGTCAGGCCGGGTCGCTCAGCACGAAGGCCAGGATGGCCTCGATCGCCGCGCGCATGCCGGCCTCGTCGATGCGAAAATCCGCGTGGTGGGCCAGCGCCGTGCAGCCCAGCGCCTCGTTGCGGGTGCCGAAGCGGAAGATCGCGCCGGACCCCCGGCTCAGATACCAGCTGAAATCCTCCGAGCTCATGCGCTCCGGGATATCCTCGAGCGGCAGGCCGCGCGCGAGGATGGCGCGCCGGAAGCGCCCGACGACCCGCCCGTCGTTGATCACGGCGGGCGCGCTGACGTGCCAGTCGACTTCCGCCGTCCCGCCCATTTCGCCGGCGATGCCGTCGCAGACGGCCCGCACGCGCGCCATGGCCCGGTCGGCAAACGCCTGGTCGTAATAGCGGAAGGTGATTTTCAGCTCGCAGCGGCCGGCGATAATGTTGTGGGCCGTTCCGCCGTTGAAGCAGCCGACCGACCAGATGTAGCGCCTGTCTCCTGCCTCCTCGGCCACCGCCCGCCTCATGGCGTCCCACGCGCGAACCGCCATCGCGATGGCGTCGACGCCGGTCTGCGGCATGGCCGCGTGACCCTGCCGGCCGATGAAGGCGATGTTCACCGGCGCGCAGGCGGCCATATAGTCGCCTGCGTGAATGCCGACCTTGCCGGTTGGCAGGGCGTTTTCGCAGTGCATGCCGAGGACACAGCTGACGCCGTCCATCACGCCGCGCTCCACCATCATCCGGGCGCCGCTGACCTCTCCTTCCTCGCTGGGCTGAAAGATCAGCTTCACGCCGACGGGCAGCGCGTCCTCGATCGGTTTGAGGAGCCGCGCCACGGTCAGCAGCACCGCCGTATGCGAATCGTGACCGCAGGCGTGCATCCGGCCGGGATACACGGAAGCGAATGGCACGCCGCTGGCCTCCTGAATGGGGAGC
>JAFZRB010000260.1 GCA_017620115.1 Clostridia bacterium
GGAACCCGATTCGACTTCGTCGAGCATGCGCACAACCTCGTCGATTTCCAGGCGCAATATGGGCTTTTCATGCAGCTTCGGCAGGTCGATCAGCTGCGCGACGTTGCTGTTTACACGATTATTCTTAAATAAGAATTTAAAATAACTTCGCAAGGTAGAGAGCTTGCGCATTTTGCTCATGTCCGCGTTTGTTTCTTCGCGTTCGTCGTCGCGGATATAGAGCGTGAGATAATCGCTGTACAGGGCGATGTGGGTACCGGCGATATGATTCAGGTCGGCGTCGGTGATTTCCGTCGTTTTGAGATCGGCGAAATATGGAACCTCGCTGGTCAGATATTTGAAGAACAGCTTCAAATCCCGCAGATAGGCCAGGCGCGTGAGCACCGTTGTGGTCGGTTCAATGGCGCGCATAAAATCCACGCAATTGGCCGGCAGTTCACGCAGAAGCTGGCGGATGAGGACGAGATTGTTGCGGTCGCGGTTTTGGGTGTAGGTTGGCGTATCAGCCACGGAAATCAACTCCTGATTCAGATGAGATGGAAAAGCGGGAAACACGGGAAGCCTTTGAGCACAGCGCAGAATCCCAGAAGAGGCATCCGGTTTTGCGCAGAATCCATTATAGCGCGACACAGCGTTTTTTGTCAACAACTATTCGTAAAAGTTTTCATTTGCGAATAGTTGTTGATGAAATCAAGCCCTTCCCCTGGGCCTGTTTTTGCCCGTTACGGCGCGTCGGAGGCTTCCTCATCGTTTTCGTCCATCAGAACGTCGTCAATTTCAATGGCCAGATAATCTGCTCCCGCAGAGCTCAAACACTGCATGCAGTTGTCGCAGATCTTATTCGGGTCAAGGTCGCAGCGGTCGCATTCGCCGCAATTGTCGCACAGCTTCGTTTCATCCAACAGGCAACGGCGCGCTTCTGTCATGTGTCCATCCTTCTTTCAGAAATCCGCTTTGTTAAATCGTTCCAAAAACCGATCATATGTTTGACGGAACCCGATAAGCATGTTATACTTTTAATATAAACGGAGGTGTCGGGTTTTATGAGAATGACCAAGGAAGAAAGTCAGGCCAGAATCCTCGCCTATATCCGCGATGAAATTCAGAGCAAAGGCTATCCCCCGTCCGTGCGGGAAATCTGCAAGGCGGTCGGCTTCAAATCGACCTCTTCCGTCCACGCGCATCTGCAGGAGCTGGAAAAGAGCGGCGCGCTGCGGCGCGACGCCACCAAACCGCGCGCGCTTGAACTGTGCGACTACCCCAAAGGCCGCCTCGTTCCGCTTGTCGGCAAGGTCACGGCAGGACAGCCCATTCTTGCCCAGCAGAACATCGAAGACGAGCTGGTGCTGCCCAGCGGCCTCGTGGCCGATGAAGACACGTTCGCGCTTCGCGTCGAAGGCGAAAGCATGATTGAGGCCGGCATACTGAACGGCGATATCGTGATCGTTCACAAGCAGCAGTCTGCCGACAACGGCGAGATCGTCGTGGCGATGATCGACGACGAAGCGACCGTCAAGCGCATTTTCTATGAAACAGACCGTGTTCGGTTACAGCCGGAGAACGCGCATATGGAGCCCATCTATGCCGATGAAGTGACCGTTTTGGGCCGCGTCACCGCGCTGCTCAGAGAATTCTGACCCGGAAGCTTTTCCCATTTCAGGAGCGGGTGAAAACGCCCGCTCCTGTTCTGCGGTTACAGCGTCAGAAGGCCTTTCTCCATCATATTCTGCAGCGCGCCTTCAAGACCGCAGCGGCCGTGCGCGTACGTCAGAGCGCCCTGCATGTACGCGATATACGGCGGCCTGACCGGCGCGTCCGCGCTCAGTTCGATGGATGCGCCCGCGACGAACGTTCCCGCCGCCATGATGACGGGATCCTGATAACCCGGCATATTCCACGGCTCGGGCACGGCTTCGCTGTCGACCGGCGAATTCATCTGAATGCCTTGAATGAAGGCGATCAGCGCGTCGGGCGCGTTGAAACGAATAGCCTGAATGATGTCGGCGCGCGGCTCGTCATAGCGCGGATTGACCTCATAACCCAGCTTTTCAAACACGCGCGCGGTCAATATCGCCGTTTTGATGGCTTGCATGACGACATGCGGCGCTTCAAAAAGCCCCTGATAGAAGGGCTGATAGCTGCCCGCATAAGAACCGACTTCCGCGCCGATGCCCGGCGACGTGAGCCGGTACGACACCAGTTCCACGAGATCGCGCCGTCCTGCGACATAGCCGCCCGTTGGCGCGAGTCCTCCGCCCGGATTCTTGATCATGGACCCGGCCATCAGGTCTATTCCGACTTCGCCCGGTTCAATACAGTCGGAAAACTCGCCGTAGCAGTTATCCGCCATGATGACGGCGTCCGGTCGGATCGAATGGATCAGCCGCGCCGCCTCCCCCATCTGCGCGATCGACAGCGAGGGCCGCCAGGCATACCCGCGCGACCTTTGCAGTTCGACCAGTTTTATGGAAGAGTCTTCTCGAAGCGCGCGTTCAATGGCGTTAAGATCCAGCGCGCCGTCCTCCAGCACGGGTATTTCCCGATAACCCACGCCGTATTCCTTCAACGAACCCGCGCCGGAGGCGCCGGAAAGACCGATGACCTCCTCCAGCGTGTCGTAAGGCCGCCCGCTGGCGGCCAGCATGGTGTCGCCCGGCCGCAGAACGCCGTACAGGCACAGCGCCAGCGCGTGCGTGCCGGAAGCGATCTGCGGGCGCACCAGCGCCGCTCCGCAGCCCAACAGCTCAGCCATGATGGCTGACAGCGTGTCGCGGCCAATATCGTCGTAACCGTAACCCGTCGTCGGCGCGAAATGACGCGCCGAAACGCGGCGCCTCTGGAATGCATCGAGTACGCGGCGCGTGTTGTGCCGTTCGATTTGATCGAGACGTTCAAAACTTGCGCGGCAGTCGCATTCGGCTTCCTCAACCAGCTTTTCAATCGCCGGTTCTATCTGTATCATGTTCCAGCTCCTCCACGATTTCACGGACGATTTCGTCCGCGCTTTTCCCATACGCTTCAATCCATCGCGCGCGGCCGTCGCGCCTGAGCCAGGTCATCTGGCGCTTGGCGTAATGCCGCGTGCCGATTTTGATGGCCTCGACGGCTTCCGCCTCCGTGCAGTGGTTTTCGAGCGCGGCGACGATCTCTTTATAGCCCAGCGCCTGCATGGCCGTGCTTTCGGCGGACACGCCGCGCTCGATCAGACGTCTGACTTCCCCGACGAGGCCGGCCTGCATCATCTGCTCGACGCGCCGATCGATCCGCTTATAGAGCTCATCGCGCGGCCATCTCAGGGCGAACAGTTTAACGCGGTAATCGCCTTCGCGCGCCTTGTCGATCGCCATCTGTTCTGTCATTGTGCGACCGGTCAGGCGGTATATCTCGATGGCCCGGATCACGCGGCGCGTATCGTTTTCGTGCAAACGCCGCGCCGATTCAGGATCAATTTCCGCAAGCATTGCGTGAAGCCGCGTCTTGCCGTCCGGCCCCTCCGCAATGTTCCTGAGCGCCGCGCGCAGTTCTTCGCTGCTCTGCTCGGAAAACGCCATGGGCCGTGTCAGCGCGTCTATATACAGGCCCGTTCCCCCGCAGAGCACGGGCTGGCGGTTCCGGGCCCAAATATCCTCAATCGCGGCGCGCGCCTGTTCGCGGAACGCGGAGACAGAGTATGTTTCCATCGGATCGACGATATCCAGCATGTGATGCGGCACGCCGCCCTGTTCCCGCGGCGAAGGCTTGGCCGTTCCGATATCCATGCCGCGATACACCTGCATGGAATCACAGGAAACGACCTCTCCGCCAATGGCCTGGCAGAGGCGCACGGCGACGTCCGTCTTGCCGGAGGCTGTCGCGCCCGCAATGGCGATCAAACGAGGCTTGTCCATGCGCTCACCTCAGACGCGGTGAAACATCCGCTCGATTTCATATTTGCGGAAGACCTTCAGGATCGGCCGTCCGTGCGGGCAGTTGGGCGGCGCGTCCGTGGTCAGCATATCGTCCAGAAGCGCCCTGATCTCGATATCCGACAGCCGGTCGCCGCCTTTGACGGCGCGCTTGCAGGAAGCTGTGATGATTTCGTTCCTGCGCCGGTCTATGGCGGCGTTTTTGAGCTGATCCAGCTGTTCGATGAGTTCCATAAAGAGCGGGCGCAGCTCGGCCTGCCCCAGCACATGCGGCACGGCGGTTACCTGAATATCCCTCATGCCGAATGGCGATATTTCATAACCGGCTTCCTGCAGCAGCGCCTCGTTATCCAGCAGTATATCGCGCTCGCGCGGCGAGATGCTCAGGATGATGGGCGTGAGCAGCGGCTGCATGGCTGTGCCGCGCTCCAGATCG
The DNA here is from genome assembly GCA_017620115.1 of Clostridia bacterium. GTDB lineage: Bacteria > Bacillota > Clostridia > Christensenellales > Aristaeellaceae > Firm-10. The sequence goes on from JAFZRB010000260.1 coordinate 4,342, forward strand.
TGCCGGAAACGCTCGTAGAGGATGCGTTCGTGCGCCGCATGCTGATCGATGACGATCAATGCGTCGCCCAGTTCCACAAGGAGATAGGTGTCCGCAAACGCGCCGATGACGCGCGGTTCCGGTCTGCTCTCCTGGGCTGGAGCGACAGACGGCGCGTCCGCTGTTTCCCGCGCGCGCGGCGGCAGAGCGCTTCGCGATGCGGGTTCATCCGGCGTCACGACGCGCGGAGGACGCATCTTTTCGCCTTCCCGGAAGGGCAGTTCCACAGCCGTCACGGCAGGTCTTAAGGGCGTCTGTCCGGAAGGCCCGGATGGCGATGATCCCTCCGTTTCGGCCGTTGCGGAAGACGCCACTGTACGGATGCTTGGCGGATTGTCCCCGCGGCCAGGCAGACCGCTGAAAACGGTCGTCTGCTCCGCGCTGACAGCCCTGATGACGGGCCTTTCTTCGACGTGTACCGGTTCACGCAGCACCGCTTCCGGATCCAGTATTTTCGTACCGCAGCAGGCGCGCACGAGCATCATTTCCGCCTTCTGACGCACGTCTGTCTCGTCGCGGAAACGCACCTCCAGCTTGCTGGGATGCACGTTGACATCCACCAGGGCGGCGGGCAGCCGAAGAGACAGCGCGCACATGGGATATTGACCGATCATCACGCGGGTGCGCACGGCCGTTTCCAGCGCCTGCGCCATCAGAGGCGCGCGCACAGTCCGGCCGTTGATGAAGAAAAACTCCTGAGAACGGCTTGCTCGCGCCAGGTCATCCACGCCGATCAGGCCGCTGATGCGCAGACTGCCTTCCGTTTCATCCACAAAGAGCATCTTTTCGGCGGTTTCGCGGCCATAGACCGCCAGCGCCGCGTGGCGCATATCTCCGTCGCCGAAGCTGTGATAGACCGTGCGGCCGTTGTTGATAAAGCGAATGGCCGTGCCCGGATTGCCAAGGATCAGCCGAGCGATCATGTCTCCCAGAACGCCCGCCTCGGTCGAAGGTTTTTTGAGAAATCCGCGCCGCACAGGCGTATTGAAGAACAGGTCTTTCACGACGATCGTCGTTCCCTCGGGGCAGCCGGCCTCGCCCACGTCCATGATTTGACCGCCTTCCACCCGCAGCCTGACGCCCGCTTCGCGGTTTTTTGTCCGCGTGGTCATCGTTACGCGCGAGACGGCGGCGATGGACGGCAGCGCCTCTCCGCGGAAGCCCAGCGTGAGGATATCCGTCAGGCTGTCGCCCGAACCGATTTTCGAGGTCGCGTGGTTTTCAAAAGCCAGTCTCGCTTCTTCGGGAGCGATGCCGCAGCCGTTATCGGTCACGCGCAGGTAGTCCACCCCGCCCTCCCTGATCTCGACGGTGACGGAGGTCGCGCCGGCGTCAAGCGAGTTTTCGACCAGTTCCTTGGCGATGGACGAGGGCCTTTCGACCACTTCGCCGGCGGCGATGCGCCCCACTGTCGCCGCGTCCAGCACGCGAATGGGCATGTTCATATCCTCCTGACCTTTTCAACGATCTTGAAAAGAAAGTTCATCGCGTCGATGGGAGACATGGCCATCACGTCGACGCCGCGTATTTCCTCGATGATCTCCATCGGTTTGAAGTCGGTCAGCTCAAGTTGACGCGTTCCGCCGTTTTTCCGGCCGTCCAGGATGCTCTTGCCGATGCTGCCTTCCCGCTCGTCCTTGACCTCGAGGCGCGCCATGATCTGGCGGGCTCGCTTAACGAGTGAATCGGGCAAACCGGCGAGCGCCGCAACGGCCACGCCGTAGCTGTGATCCGCGCCGCCTTTGACGATCTTGCGCAGGAAAATGACCTCGCTCCCCCGCTCTACGGCCGTGATGCGATAATTCACAACGCCCTCCAACGAGCCCTCCAGTTCGGAGAGTTCATGGTAATGCGTGGCGAAAAGCGCCCTTGCGCCGCATTTTTTCACATCCGCGATATGCTCCACAGCGGCCCACGCGATGGACAATCCGTCGAAGGTGCTGGTTCCGCGTCCGATTTCGTCGAGGATCAGCAGGCTTCGCGGCGTCGCGTATTTCAGGATGCCCGACAGCTCGTTCATTTCGACCATGAACGTGGATTGTCCTCCATAGAGGTCATCCGAGGCTCCGATGCGCGTGAAGATGCGGTCGGTGATGGGAATGTCGGCAGAATCGGCCGGCACAAAGCTGCCTATATGCGCCATGAGCACGATCAACGCCACTTGGCGCATATAGGTGCTTTTGCCCGCCATGTTCGGGCCCGTGATGATCATCACGCGGCTGCTCTGCGAAAGGCTTGTATCGTTGGGAACGAAGGCGTCGCGGCCCAGCGCTTTTTCGACCACGGGATGGCGGCCGCCGGCGATCTCGCATCGGCCTTCTTCATTCAGCTTCGGTCGCACGTATCCGTTTTCAGCGGCGGCCTCAGCCAGCGCGACCAGCACGTCGATTTCCTTGAGCCCCTGCGCGACGTGCGAGAGGCGTTCAAGCGCCTTATTCAGCGTTTCCCTTATGCCGACGAACAGCTGGTACTCGAGCCGTATGGCGCTGTCTTCCGCGCCAAGGATCTTCTTTTCCAGCTCCTTCAGCTCTTCTGTCACGAAGCGCTCGCAGGTGGCCAGCGTCTGCTTGCGCACGTAGCGGTCGGGCACCAGATCGAAAAAGGATTTCGTCACTTCGATGTAATAGCCGAAAACGTGATTGTAACCCACTTTCAGATTCTTGATGCCGGTCGCCTCGCGTTCGCGCGCACCCAACTCGGCCACCCAGTTTTTGCCGCTCTTCGAGGCCTCGCGGTATTCATCCAGCTCATGGTCGTAGCCGTCGCGGATGATGCCGCCTTCCTTCACAGATAGCGGCGCGTCCGGATCGATGGCCGCGTCCAGCAATTCGACGACATCATACATCGGCTCGAGCATGGCGCAGAGCTCGTCCAGTCTGGCAACGCCGGAGCCGGAAAGCCTCGCGGCGATGGCGGGCGTCGCCTTCAGAGAAGCCAGCAGCGCCAGACAATCGCGCGCGTTGACCGTGTCATAGGCGATGCGGCTCAGCAGGCGCTCCACATCCCGGACGGGCTGCATTTCCTCCCGCACGGCGTCGCGCAGGAGCGGATCGCGCACGAAAAACTCCACAGCGTCCTGACGCCGCCTGATGTCGACCGGATTAACGAGCGGCTGTTCGATCCAGCTTTTGAGCAGACGGCTGCCCATGGCGGTGACGGTTTGATCGAGCAGCCACAAAAGCGTTCCGCGGCGGCTGCGCCCGCGCATGGTCGACGTGAGCTCCAGGCTGCTTCGCGCGATGGCGTCCAGCGTCATGAACTGATCCGCCCTGTAACGCCGGATGGACATGATATGCCCCATGGCGTTTTTCTGCGTTTTGACCAGATAATCCAGCAGCGCGCCGGCGGCGCACAGCCCCAGCTTCACGTCGGGCATGTCGAGCTCTGAGACGCTGCGCAGGCTAAAGTGCGCGCAAAGCGCTTTTGAGGACGCGGCTGCGCCAAACGCTTCGGCGTTCATGCGCGTAAGCAGGATGCCGTGATTCTGCGCGTACGATGCGAGCGAATCGGGATCGGCCGTGAGCAGTTCCTTCGGTTCGATCCGGGCCAGTTCGTCAAACAGGCGATGCTCCGCGTCTGCGATCTGATACACATAGAACTCGCCGGTGGATACATCGCAGAAAGCGATGCCGGCCAGATTGCGCTGCCGGTGCAGCGCCAGTATATAATTGGCCGCCCGCTCGTCGAGCATGGTCGATTCGATCAGCGTGCCCGGCGTGATAATGCGCGTGATGGCGCGCTCGACAAGGCCTTTCGACTCGGCGGGATCGGTCATCTGCTCGCAGATTGCGACCTTGTAGCCCTTTTCTATCAGTCGGGCGACATAGGCGTCCACCGCGTGATACGGCACGCCGCACATGGGCGCGCGCTGCGAAAGGCCGCAGTCCTTGCCGGTGAGCGTCAGTTCGAGCTCGCGCGAAACCAATTCGGCGTCGTCAAAAAACAGCTCGTAGAAATCGCCCAGCCGGAAAAACAGCAGCATGTCGGGATTCTGTTCCTTGATCTGCAGGTATTGCTGCATCATGGGCGTAATCGCCATGATGATCCCTCCCAGTGGTTTAATGACAGCCCGGGCAGGTGGCGCATGAGCCGGTACAGCCGCCCTCGGCTTCGGGATCGTCCATCTCGCCTGTGATGATGAAGCGAAGCACCTGGTTGACCTGATTGATGAGGCTGTCGAAGCCCTCGCGCGCCTGGTTCATGGCGATGATGTCGGGTATCGCCTGAAACTGGCTTTGCAGGTTCTCCATGGCGTCGCCGTGCATGGCGATTTCTTCGGGATCGGGGCTGCCGCTGTGCAGCGCCTCTTCCAGACGGCTCTTATGCTCGAGATAGCGGCTCATCAGCTCTGCCGCTTCAGCGTTCGCCATGGCGGTCTCTTCGGCCGCCTTCATCGCAATGTATTCCTCGCTCTGCATCAGCGCGTCGCCGAGTTCGCGGGTTTTTTCAAAAACAGCGTTCATAGTCTTCCTCCTCACCGGGTCAGTGATTGTTCGATCAGCGTTCCCCGCAGCGTGTTTTTGCCGGCAGAAGTGATCTTTACGGGCACGATGCGGCCGATCAGCGAGGCGTCGCCCCGGAAATTGACCATGTGGCCCCGCTCCGTCTTACCGGCGACGCATGATGTGTCGCGCGCGCTGACCTCCTCGACCAGCACGTCCTCGATCCGGCCAATCTGCCGCTGACAGATATCCGTCGTGACCGCCTGCTGATGCTCGATCAGCCGCTGTATGCGGCGGCTCTTCTCTTCTATAGGCGTGTCGTCCGGCATGGAGGCCGCCCGTGTGCCGGGCCGCGGCGAATAGATAAAGGTATACGCCGCATCGTAACGGATCTCATCCACGAGCGACACGGTTTCTTCAAACTCAGCGAGAGTCTCGCCCGGAAAACCCACGATCAGGTCGGTCGTGAGACCGATATCAGGGCAGGTCCTGCGGATGCTTCCGATGGTCTCAATGTATTTCTCGCGCGTGTAGCGCCGGTTCATCACCTGCAGGATCCGGTTATTTCCGGCCTGAACGGGCAGGTGAAGCTGGCGGCAGAGATGCTTCAGCTCGCCAAAGCAGGCGATCAGCTCGTCTGAAATATCCTTTGGGTGCGACGTCATAAAACGCACGCGCGGAACGCCTATCCGGTCGATCTGATAGAGCAGCTCGGCAAAATGCGCGCCGCCGCCCATATAGGAGTTCACATTCTGCCCCAGCAGCATGATTTCCTGAACGCCGGAATCGGCCAGCGCCTTCGCTTCCTCAATGATCACTTCCTGAGAGCGGGAGCGCTCGCGCCCGCGCACATAGGGAACGATGCAGTAAGAGCAGAAATTGTTGCAGCCGTACATGATGTTGATGTACGCCGAAAAGCCGTTTCGGCGGCGCACAGGCAGGCCCTCGCAGATACCGCCGTCTTCATCGAGTATTTCAATGGCGCGCTGCTTTTCGCAGATAACACGGAACAGCAGCTCCGGCAGCCTGTACATATTGTGCGTTCCGAAGGCGAGATCGATAAAGGGGTACATTTTGCGGACCTTCTCCCCCATCCCCTCCTCCTGCATCATGCAGCCGCCTACGGCGATGATGAGGCTGGGCTTGAGCGCCTTCAGCTCCTTAAGCCATATGACGTTGCCCAGGGCCTTGTTTTCAGCGTTTTCGCGGACGCAGCACGTGTTGTACAGTATCAGATCGGCCTCTTCTCGGGTATCGACAGGCGTCATGCCCATCTCATCGAGCATTCCGGCGATGGTTTCCGAATCGTGCACGTTCATCTGGCAACCCAATGTAACGATATGATAGCCCAGCGGGCGCTGGAGCGCGTCGCGGACAGCTTCGGTATATGCGCGCTGTTCCTCCAGCTTTTCAGCCGGTACGAGAATATCTCTCTGATTTCCCATGAGCTCAACGACTCCTTTCTCAGGCATAGGAAGGCAGCGGCCGCGCCTTTGCAGGCAGATCTGATCCGAACGCCGGTTCAACGACATAGCGTTCGTCAGGCCATACGACTTCAGTCAGAACAAACGCGCGGATACCTGCCGGCGCGCCAATGAGCTGCAGCTGCTCTGTGACGTTCGTCGACGCCTTAATAACCCACGCGGCCGCTTCCTCATGGCCGGCACGCCCCCGCAGCTCGTGCAGTATGCGCCGGGCGACGGTTTCGGCGCTGTCGGTGAGGCCACTGCCGCCGCAGGCCGGACAGGGCCGGCGAAGCTGGGTATGCATGGGCTGATGCAGCTTTTTCCTGGTCATTTCGACCAGGCCGAGGCTGGTCATACCGACGAGATTGGTCTTGGTGCGATCCTGCCGGAGCAGCTGGCGCAAGAGGGCGAGCAGGCCTTCGCGGCGTTCTTCAGCCTCCATGTCGATGAAATCGATGATCACAATGCCGCCCACGTCCCGCAGCCTGAGCTGATGCACGATTTCCCGCGCCGCTTCGCAGTTGATTTTGTAGACCGTATCGTCAAGGCTCTTAGAGCCGACATATTTTCCGGTATTGACGTCGATGACCGTCAACGCTTCCGTATAATCGACGACCAGGAAGCCGCCGCTCTTGAGCCATACGCGCCGCTGGCACGCCTTTTCAAACATAGCGTCGACGCGGTACGCGTCGAACAGGGGCGTCTTCCCCTCATACGGCGCGATGCGTCCGGCCAGATCAGGCGAAAGCATCAGGGCCGTCTCGCGGGCGTTTTTGAACGGCGCTTCGCCCTCGACGAGCATGTTTTCCACATCTTCCGAGAGCATATCCCGCACGGCTCGGTGGATAAGCCCTTCGTCGCGGTGGATCAGCGCGGGAGCCGCGCTGTGCTGCGCGCGCGTCTGAATGGACTGCCACAGCCTCACAAGGCTCTCCACATCACGCCGCAGATCGTCCTCCGTGGCCGCCGCGGCCGCGGTGCGCACAATGAGCCCCATGTTATCCGGACGGCATGCCTCCGCGGCGGCGCGCAGACGCGCGCGCGCTTCCTCATCCTCGATGCGGCGTGAAATGCCCACATAGCTGACAGTGGGCAGCAGAACGGCCAGCCGGCCGGGGAGCGTCACATGGCTCGAAATGCGGGGCCCTTTCGTGCCGCCGGGATCCTTGATGACCTGAACGAGCAGGGACTGACCCATTCGCACCATGCGCCCGATGGACTGGCTCGCGAGCTGGCGCTCGATGTTGTCCGCGTCCGCGCCGAAATCGGATTTGTCGATCTTTATATCGCCCGCATGCAGGAAGGCGTTTTTTTCAAGACCGATATCCACGAAAGCGGCCTGCATGCCAGGCAGGATGTTCGCGACGCGCCCGACATAGATATTGCCGGGAAGACTTTCCTGGCCGCTTCGCTCAACGTAGTACTCTGCTAGCTCCCCATCCTCCAGGAGGGCCAGGCGGGTCTGTCCCAATTCCGATTCAATGAGAATTTGTTTCTTCATGACTGACTAAAGCTCCATCAATGGCACGATCGTTCCCTCGTCGCTGCGGCCCAGGAGCGCGGTTCTGAAAATAGCGCCTTCGTAATCGGATGCGTTGGCGCGCTCCGCCAAAACGCCCAGAAGCAGGTCTGGCTTCAGCGTTTCCTCCGGCGTCAGCATAAGCCGAGCGTTCAGCGCGGAGCTTCCCGCATCCAGGGACACGGTCATCGGGCGGATGTTGACTTCCCTCTCGCCGGATTTTGTCTTGCGAACGGCCATGACCGTCTCCTCCGCCAGATATTTCGGAACATCAGCCAGAATCGCTGCGGCGTGCGCGCCAGAGAGCTCTATGCGATAGTCGGCCATGACCAGACGGGCCATCAGGGCGGGATGCTTGTCATCCACCATGCGGCAGCGGTGCACGGGCATTTCAGGCGGCAGCGCCGCGCTCATCTGCTGAAGCGCATGCTGCGGATCGACGGCGGAGGTCAGCCTGATGTCCATCAGTTCCACATCGCTCGACCAGCCCATGGCCAGCGCGGAGGCGAAGGACATCTGGGGATGGGGATTGAATCCCTGGGAATAGGCCACGGGCAGATCTGTTCGCCGGAGCGCGCGCATCATGAAGCGCTGCAGGTCGAGATGCGAAATGTATCTCAGGCGGCCTTTTTTGCCAAACTCAAAGATCGCTCTCACACGCACGCCCCCTCGTAGCGTTTTACGCCGCAGCCCACGCAGCCCTTCCGGCAGTCGTGCGTGAGCTCGGCGCGCTGGGCCTTCGCCCATTCGCGCAGCAGGAATTCCTTGGAAACGCCGGCGTCCAGATGATCCCAGGGCAGGCGTTCGTCAAGCCCTTTCGTACGCGTCGCGTAAAACGCGGGATCGACTCCTGTCTCTTCAAAGGCCTTCAGCCACAGATCGTATCGGAACTGATCGTTCCAGCCGTCGAAACGGCAGCCCAGCCGCACGGCGCGCTCGAGCACGTCGGCCATGCGCCTGTCCCCCAGCGCGAACGCGGCCTCAAGAAAGCTCAGATCCGGCGCGTGGTATTTGAAATCAACGCCTTTCAGCTTCGATATGGCTTGTTTGATCATCTGCTGGTGGCGGATGACATCCTCTTCTCTGATCTGGCCGCACCACTGGAACGGCGTGAACGGCTTGGGCACGAATACAGACGCGCTCACCGTCACGCGGAAGCCGGGCGCGCGCTGCGCTTTGGGGATCGAGAAATATACGGCGCGCACTTTCTCGGCCAGATCGACGATACCCATGGCGTCTTCATCGGTTTCTGTCGGCAGGCCGAGCATGAAATACAGCTTGACCGATGACCAGCCCTGTTCAAACGCGTCGCGAACTGAGCGAATGAGGTCTTCTTCCGTCACGCCCTTGTTGATGACGTCTCTGAGACGCTGTGTGCCCGCTTCCGGCGCCAGCGTCAGGCCCGTCTTGCGCACCTTCTGCGTCTCTTTGAGCGTCTCGGTGAGGAAGTTGTCGATGCGCTGTGAAGGCAGCGAGATCGACACGCGCTTTTCGTAAAAGCGCTTCACCATTTCCCTGGCCAGATCGGGCAGACAGGAATAATCGCCGCTGGAGAGGCTCATCAGCGAGATTTCGTCGTAACCGGTGGCGTTGACCAGCCGTTCGGCCAATTCAATCAGCCGATCCATCGACCGTTCGCGCACGGGCCGGTAAATCATGCCGGCCTGGCAAAAGCGGCATCCGCGCGTGCAGCCCCGGAATATCTCCAGCATAATCCGGTTGTGAACCACTTCGCCGTATGGCACGATCAGGCTTTCGGGGTAGTCGGCGGCGGTCAGGTCGTTGACCAGCGCTTTCATAACCAGCTCCGGCGCTCCCGTGCCGGGTTTGGGCGTCACGGATCTGACCGTGCCGTCCTCATTATAGGAAACATCGTAGAACGAGGGCACGTACACGCCCTGGATGCCCACGATCATTTTGAGGAAGTCCCCGCGCGGGCGTCCGCTCGTTTTCCACTCCCTGTACACGTCGATGTACTGATGGGTCGAAACCTCGCCGTCGCCCAGCACGAAGAAATCCACGAACGGCGCGAGCGGTTCGGGATTGTAGGCGCACGGCCCGCCGCACACCACGAACGGCCCTTCCGTGCGATCGGCGGCCCTCAGCGGAATGCCGGCCAGATCGAGCGCCACGAGGATGTTTGAGTAGCTCATCTCATACTGCAGCGTAATGCCGAGCAGATCGAATTCCTTTACAGGCGTACGGGATTCCAGCGAGAACAGCGGGATGCCATTCTCGCGCATCTGCGCCTCCATGTCTACCCAGGGCGAAAACACCCGCTCGCACCAGGCGTCGTCCCTTTTGTTGATCGTATGATAGAGAATTTTCATGCCCAGATGGGACATGCCAACCTCGTAGGTGTCCGGAAACAGAAAAGCGTATCGAACGGAGACATCCTCCGGTTTTTTCATGATCGATCCAAACTCGCCGCCCACATAGCGCACGGGCTTTTCCACCTTCATCATGAGCGAATCGATCTTATCGGAAAGCGTCAAGAAGCTTGCCCCCTTAGACATAATCATTCAATTTACTTTAGCACGATCTGTTCGTCCGGTCAACCTTCAGAGAGTAAAAACAATTCGACGGAACGCATTGGAGCGATGTTTTCCTTGAAAAAAAGGCCCGGCTTTATTATAATAGGAACTGGCCGACAATGGCAGGCGGAGGATGAACATGCCGATCTTTGAATGCGTGGTCGATGAGATCACTTTTCGCAATGAAACAAATGGCTGGACGGTGGCTCAGATCAGGCTCGACCGCGAGCGACTGGCCGCCGTGGGCATTATGCCCTTCATCGCCGAAGGCGAGCACGTGCGTATTACCGGCGATTGGAGCGAACACCCGGATTACGGCCGGCAGATCAAGGTGACTCAATGCGAATCCATTCGCCCGGCCACAAAGTCCGGCATAGAGCGATACCTCGCGTCCGGCCTTATCAAGGGCATCGGCCCCGCAACGGCCAAGCTGCTCATCCAGCACTTCGGCGTTCACGTGCTGGACGTTCTGGAGAGCGAACCGGGCCGGCTCATCGAGGTAGCCGGCATCGGACCAAAGCGCGTGGCCATGATCACGGAATCATTCCAGGAACAGATGGAAATGCGCAACACCATGATGTTCCTTCAGCAGTACGATATCTCCCCTGCGCTCTCGATGAAGATCTATCGCCGCTTTGGCGAAAGAACGCAGGAAATACTGAAGAGCAACCCTTACCGCCTTGTGGACGATATCAGCGGCGTGGGGTTCAAAACAGCGGACCGCATCGCGCTGTCCATCGGTATCGCGCCGAACGCGCCGGAGCGCCTTGAGAGCGGATTGAAGTTCGTTCTGCAAAACGCGGCGGCCGTTTCCGGGCATGTTTATCTCCCGCGGGAGGCGCTCATCTGGCAGGCCAGTCAGATTCTGGGCACGGACGAAGACCTGATCGAGAATGCATTGCGCGCGCTCCTCATCAACCGCAGCCTTGTCAGCTGCCCTATCGACGAAATCGACGCCATCTACCTGCCCTCGATGTACGAGGCGGAAATCGACGTGGCGCGGCGCATGGTTGAACTGATTCGCGCCGCCCGGACAGATCGGTCTGAGGACGCTCAGGAGATGATCGACCGCTACGAGCGGGAAGAAGGCGTCACGTTTTGCGACGAACAGCGCGAGGGCATCATGGCGGCTGTGGCAGGCGGCGTGACCATCATCACCGGCGGCCCCGGCACGGGAAAGACGACCGGCATCAAGTGCATCATTCGCCTGATGTCACGCGTTGGCGAAGTGCTGCTCACCGCGCCGACCGGCCGCGCGGCCAAGCGCATGAGCGAGGCCACCGGCTGCCCCGCCAAGACCGTCCATCGCCTGCTCGAGTTCAACGGCGAAGAAGGCGGCTTCGCGCGCGACGAAGACAATCCGCTTAACGCCCGGATGGTCATTGTGGACGAGATGTCGATGGTGGATATCTTTCTGATGCGCAGCCTGCTGAAAGCGCTGAAGCCGGGCACGCGCCTGGTCATGGTCGGCGACGCGGATCAGCTGCCTTCGGTCGGCGCGGGCAACGTTCTGGGCGATCTTATCGACAGCGGCGTTATGCCGGTCGTGCGGCTGACTCAGATCTTCCGGCAGGCAGGCAAAAGCATGATTATTCAGAACGCCCATCGCATCAATCACGGAGAAATGCCCATCGTGAACGGCAAAGGCACGGATTTCTTTATCGAGCGAAGGGATACCATTCAGGCTGTGACAGAATCGCTCATCCAGCTCGTCTCGAAGCGTCTGCCCGATTATATGCAGCTCGATCCTCTGCGAGATATCCAGGTGCTTTCCCCCACAAAGAAGGGCGATATCGGCGTTTCTCAGCTCAATAACAGGCTGCAGGAGGTGCTCAACCCCGCCCAGCGCGGCAAGCCGGAACGCGTACGCGGAGACATGCGTTTCCGCATGGGCGATAAGGTGATGCAGGTCAAAAACAATTACCAGCTCGAATGGAAGCGCGGCGATGAAAAGGGCATCGGCGTGTTCAACGGCGATATGGGGTTCATTACAGGTATCGACCTCGAAGAGCACATGATCGAGGTGACCTTTGACGACGACCGCACGGCGGTATATGACGATCTGATCATCGAGGAGCTCGAATTGGCCTATTGCGTGTCCGTTCATAAGAGCCAGGGCAGCGAATTTCCGGCCGTGGTTTTGCCGGTGTGGAACTGGCCGCCGCTCCTGATGACCCGCAATCTTTTCTATACGGCCGTGACGCGCGCAAAGCGGCTGGTCGTGCTGGTGGGCCGCGAAAACTGCGTGGAGCGCATGGTTTCAAACAATCAGATCATAAAGCGATACAGCGCCCTGAACCGGCGTCTGGTCGAAGCGAAGGAACTGATATTATGACCGTTCACATCCTCGAGGCGCTGCTGGGCTTATTCTTCCCCACGCGCGCCGTGTGCCTGAACTGCGGGGATCCCTCCGGGCTGGAGCGCGAATGGCTGTGCGAGCGCTGCCGGATGCGCCTCGCGCCGCGCCTGCATACCGCCTGTGACGATGATTGGCCAGAGGACGGCATTTCGCAGGCCTGGTTCTCACTGTATTATGAGCGTCCGGTCTCCCGGCTCATCCGCCAGTATAAATATAACTGCGTCTATCGCCTCGCTCCGTTCCTCATCGAACAGATGGAACCCGTCCTTGAGGGAATCGCTCCGGACGACTACGACTGCATTATTCCTGTTCCGCTCCACAAAAAGCGCCTGCGCGATCGGGGCTTTAATCAATCGGAGATTCTGGCCCGACACATCGCCGAACGAACGGGCATACCGATCAACACAGCGCTCATACGCAAGCGCAACACCCGAAAGCAGGCCAAGCTGTCCGCGAAACACAGAAGGCGCAACCTGGAAGGAGCTTTTGCGGCGACGGCTTCGTTTGAAGGCCTGCGCGTTCTTCTGGTTGACGATGTGCTGACGACCGGTTCGACGCTGAATAACTGCGCGCGGGTGCTGCGTCAGGCAGGCGCGGCGGACGTTCAGGCCGTCACGCTGGCAGGCTCCCGCCACTATCGCCGCCGGCCATTCAAAATTTATCGCAGAAAGGCGAAAAAAACACGGTGAGCACGTAAATCCAACGTAAATAATACTTGCTTTTTCATAGAATACGTTGTATAATAAAATCGGTTGTTGGATCAGGTCTGTGGTTGCAAGTCGATGCCAGTCGCAGGCGAAACGATCCACGTAAGCAGGGCAAAGCCCCTGTGAGCATGGTGCGGCTTAGAAGTAAGTCCGGCCAGCTTGGCGCTGAGAGGGTCAGTAGTGGGAGGGCGAACGCCCCATGAGCGAACGCTCCAGCCGGCGGGTGTGGGGTCAAAGACCAGGTCAGCTGAACGCCAACAGCCAAACATATTTCATTTTTAGCAGGGGGAAATTCCAATGTACGAAGACAAGACGCTGGTTTGCAAGGACTGTGGCGCTGAGTTCGTGTTCACCGCCGGTGAGCAGGCTTTCTACGCTGAGAAGGGATTCCAGAACGAGCCCACTCGCTGCAAGAGCTGCCGCGATGCCCGCAAGGCCAGCCGCGCGAACGGCGATGCGCCGCGTGAGATGTACGAGACCGTTTGCGCTGAGTGCGGCAAGCCCACTCGTGTTCCCTTCATTCCGAAGAACGACCGTCCGATTTATTGCAGCGAGTGCTTCGCCGCGCGCCGTCGATAAATAAAGCGCTCACAGGAGCCTTCCAGACCAGCAAAGACCATCCGGTATTTGCGCAATGAAAAAAGAACCGTTTCGCGCGGTTCTTTTTATATATATGTATGAGATACGCTCTATCGGGGATAGCGAATCAATCGCTCGCACGGCGGGTATCACAGGGAACAGCTTTTCTCATGCGTTCCGCTGGCGAGCGCAGTCTGGCTGCCGTCCGGCAATTCGAGCGTGCAGGTCGTCCCCACAGGCACGTGCACGCGTATGCTGAAAGCGTTTCCCTCCACGCGCCAGTCGACCGCGATCTGCCCATAAGGCGATTCCGTCCAGGCTCTCGCGGCGGTCAGCCCGCCGCCCACCATCGGCGCGACGCGGAACGTCTCGTAGCCCGGTTTCGTCGCCTCAATGCCCGCTATGCGGCGATACAGGAAATCGCCTACCGCGCCGCTGGCGTAATGGTTATAAGAAACCATCGTATCAGCGCCATGTTTTCCTGTCGGGCATCGTCCGTTTTCATCCAGACCGTCCCAGCGCTCCCAGATCGTCGTCGCGCCAGCTTTGACTTCATACAGCCAGGAAGGGCGTTTCGTGTTCATGAGCATGCGGAAAGCCGCATTTTTCTGGCCGTTGTCGGCCAATGCGAAGAGTATAAACGGCGTGCCCGGAAAACCTGTCCCGATGCGCCA
>JAFZRB010000261.1 GCA_017620115.1 Clostridia bacterium
GCCGTCGACGCGCTCGTCGCAATGGGCTGGAGCGCCGTGCGCGCGGGCTTTTTCGAGGGCAACGACGCCAGCCGCCGCGTGATGGAAAAGGCCGGCATGACCCGCGTCGACCTGACGGAGGTCATCGAATACCGGGGCGAATCGCACAACGTCGTCTATTATGAAATCAAGAATGAAATCAAGGCCGGATGAAGCGTCCGGCCCTGTTTTTTATCCAACCCGCAGTCGCTCTTCCGCCGCCTCCCTGAACGCCCGCATCGCCGTGGGCATGGGCAGGGCGGCGAGGCCCGCCGCGTCCACCGCGCGCAGCTTTTCCCCATCCGGCAGCGCGGCGGCCGAGAACGCGAAGCCCTCCATCTTCCACAAAAGGTGCGTGAACGCGTGCGACGCCGCGCCGATCTGCCGCCCGCCCGCGGCGTTCACGCCCAGCTCGGCCAGGCACTCGACGAGCGAGGGCGCGTCCATGGCGTCGGGGAAATTCGGGAATTCCCACAGCCCGCCCAGCAGCCCGTCCTCCGGCCGCCGCCGCACCAGTACGCGCCCGCCGCAGAACACCAGCGCCACGCCGCGCCGCTCGGTCTTCTTTTCGATCCGGGGCGGCGTCACGGGCAGATCGCGTTCGAGGCCGCGCGCACGCGCCGCGCACCAGCGCGAAACGGGACATTCGCCGCATTTCGGCTCGCCCGGCAGACAGACGAGCCGCCCCAGGCCCATCATGGCCTGGTTGAAATCGCCCGGCCTGTCCGCGTCGACGAGCGCCTCGCCCGCCGCGCGCAGCCGCTTTTTCACCGCCGTTTCGCCCACGCAGCCGCCCTCCGCCGTGAGCCGCGCCAGCACGCGGACGAGGTTGCCGTCCATCGCCAGCTCGCGCCGCCCATAGGCCATCGAGGCGATGGCCCCGGCCGTGTAGTCGCCGATGCCGGGCAGCTTTTTGAGCGCGGCGGCTGTGTCGGGCAGGCGGCCGTCCATCTCATGCGCGACGATCTTCGCGGCTTTTTGCAAATTGCGCGCGCGGGAATAATAGCCCAGGCCCTCCCACAGCTTGAGCACCTCCTGCTCCGGCGCGTCCGCCAGCGCGCGAACGGTGGGAAAAGCGGCCAGGAACCGCGCGTAATAGCCCTTCACCGTCTGCGTGGTGGTCTGCTGGAGCATGATTTCGGATATCCATATCCTGTAGGGATCCCTCTCGCCGCGCCAGGGCAGTTCGCGCGCGTTGGCGTCGTGCCAGGCCAGCAGCTCTTCTGAAAACATTCTTCCATCCACACTCTTTCAGGCATTCATTTCCGGTTTGCGCCGAGCTCCTGCGGCCGCGCGAAAATCACGCGGTGAAACACCTCGCGCGGGCATGGAAAATCGCCGCCGCACGCGCCCTCCGGCACCAGCACCTCGCGCCCGGGCAGCAGCCACGCGGGGCTGAACAGGCCGTTCGCGCGCATCAGCATGCAGGGCGGCACGCCCAGCCGCCCGGCCAGCTCATTCAGCCCTTCGCCCGCCAAAACATAATCCGACCGCACAGGCATCGCCTCCAGACGGTTCATGCCTATGCGGACGAATCGGAAATAATACATCTTCGCTCACTCGCTCAGCACCTGGATGACGCTGCTGTTGTTCATGACCTCGAGCGTCTCGAACCAGCATTCCCGCATGCGGGCGTACTGCTCGTCGCTCATGCCCTCGGGCGGGTTGTCCATGTAAAGGGCGATGGGCAGCAGGCGCAGGTTGTAGACGGGTTTGTCATCGCGGCCCTTGGTCGTGCCCATGATGGTTTTGCCGTTTGCGTCTGTCGCGGGCCACTTCCACACGAACACCGGCACATAGCCCGCCTCCACGATGGAGAAGCTGCCGTTTGTGTTCTCCTGAATGGTGAACTCGAACACCACGCCGGAATCGGTGTATTTCGCCACGTGCTGCGAGAGGAAATTGCCCAGCGAGTAGATGCACAGCGCGGTATGGCTGTTGCCGCTGGAATCGGTGGCGGTGATGTATTCCGCGGGCTGCACCATATGGGGATGGCCGCCGATGATCACGTCCGCGCCGGCCGCCGCCAGCTGTTTGGCGTAGGAAACGGTGCTGGATTCGGGCGAGCGCTTGTACTCCTCGCCCCAGTGCGCCACGGCCACGACCACCTCCGCGCCGGCCGCGCGGGTCTTGGCGATGTCGTCCTTGAATTTGGCGTTCTTGAAGTAGTGAACGAGATACTTATAGCGGTCGTCGCTCTTGTATTCCATGTCGTTGGTGACCTGCGTGTACGTCACGAAGCCCACCCTGATGCCGTTGATCTCATAGATCTCGGGCGTTTCGCTGTCCTCCTGATCGACGTAGCCGCCGATGTGATCCAGGCGCGCGTCGTTCACATAGCTCACCGATTCCACGATGCCGTCGCAATAGCCGTCCAGCATGTGGTTGTTGCACATGGTGATCATGTCCACGCCCACATTGCGCAGAAGCTGCAGAATGGCCGGCGGCGTCGTGAACTGCGGATAGCCCGAATAGCCGTATTTGCCCTTGCGCAGCGAGGCCTCGATGTTGATCATCGTATAATCGGAGCTGCTGAGCGTGGTGCCGATCAGTTCGAAGTAGGGCGAGAAGTCGTAGCGGTCAGTCGCTTTGTCGTAGCAGCCCTGCAGCATTTCCCAGTCCACGATCACGTCGCCCGCCATGCGGATGGTGGCACGGCGCAGGTCGCCCTCGGGAATGCTCACCGGCTGGCCGGTTGTCACGGCGCCGCTCCAGTCGGACGGTTCGGGCGTCGGGGCGGCCGTGGCGCCGCCCGGGTTGGCCGGGGCGCTGTCCGGATCGACGTTGTTCGAGACCACCTGCTGGACTTCCACGTCCGGCTCGGGCGTTTCGGTGCTGCTCACGAGCGGACGGATGACCGTGCGGTCCTGCTGCGTGCCGGAGGTGGTGATGATGTGGCCCACCACGCCGATGAGCGCCACCAGCGCCAGCGCCACAAAGCCCAGGCGCGCCCATTCTGGCAGGGACGCCAGGCCGCGCTTCTTCCGGGCCGCCTGCTGGGCGGATTCCCATTCGCTGGCCGCGGCCGGTTTCGCGCGCTCGGACGCGGGACGGCTCGCCGGGCGCGGCGCGCTCTTCGTCGCGGGATCTGCCGCCGCGCGGGGCTGGGCC
>JAFZRB010000262.1 GCA_017620115.1 Clostridia bacterium
AAGATCGAGTATCTCGGCGTTGTCTACGGCGACGACGACTACACCAAGAGCTACGACGTGACCAAGAGCCTGATCGACAAGTATCCGGATCTGAAAGGTCTGATCGTACCCACCACCAACGGTGGCCCCGCTGTCGCCAAGTGCATCATGGACGAGGGCAAGGTTGGCCAGATCAAGATGACCGGCCTGACGCTGGCCCACGACATGGCTGAGTACATCAAGGCCGGCGTCGCCGACGCCACCTTCCTGTGGAATCCCATCGAGCTGGGCTATGTCACTGCTTATGTGGGCGTGGCCATGGCCAACGGCGAGTTCGCGGCGGAGCCCGGCGCCACCATCGAAGTGCCTGGCTTTGAGGGCCTCGAGGTCATCGAATCGGACGACGGCGGCTACATCATGTATCTGAACAAGCTCAATCCCTTCACGCCTGAGACCGTCGACGACTGGATTGACATCCTGTAATCCTTCGGAACAGGAATGAATCCGTCCCCGGCCATGCCGGAGGCTCAGACCAACAGCAAAATCCCGCCAACCGGCGGGATTTTGCCGTATTGACAAGCCTGTCCGACTTTAATAAAATAAAGACAGCCACGCTGCGCGTCCAAAGTTACGAGTGAAACGAAGGAGGTATAGATCATGGAGCGATTTGACGGCCTCTGTTCCCCCTCGGATGCCTTTTCGATGGAGGCGTTCCGCGCTGCGGACACGCCCCTGCAGCCGGCCTACGCCTGGATCTGGAACGCCCCGATCCAAATGGACGAGGTTATGCGGCGGCTGGACGGCATGAAGCGCGCCGGCATTCGCACGGTGTATGTCCTGCCGGAGCCGAAGGCGTTCCGGCCCAGCACCATGCGCACTTTCCTTGCGCCGGAGTATCTGACGGACGATTTCATGCGCCTCATTCGCCGGACGGCGGACTACGCGCTGTCCATCGGCATGAATGTGTGGATGTACGACGAGGGCGGCTGGCCCTCCGGCGGCGCGTGCGGCCGATCGGTCGCGGTCAACCCGCGCCTCATCAGGAAGAACATACAGCCTCAGTCCCGCGTGCTGCCGGCCGGCGCGCCCTATGAACCAGCGGAGGGCGAAATCGCCGCCTTCGCCGCGGGCCGGCGCGTGCGGATCGACGAGCGTTTCGAGGTTGATACGCCGCTTCATACGTTTTTTGTTCAGGTCAGCGCCGGTTCCTGGGCCACCGATTCGCTGGAGGATGAGATCGGACGGACGTTTGTGGCTGAAACGCATGAGCGCTATACCCGCTTCCTGGGCGATCTGTTCGGCGAGAAAGGGGAAGATGGCCGCTGGAAAAGCGGCACCCGCCGCGTGCCGCTGATGTTCACCGACGAGCCGGGCACCGGCCCCTCTCCCTGGCCGGATGGGTTCGCCGAAAAGTTCATCGCGCGCTATGGATATGACCTGCGCGACTTCCTTCCGGAGCTTTTCAACATGGATGAGGACGCGGAAGGCCCCGCCCTCAGAGCGCGGCAGGACTACCGCGAGCTGCAGGGCGACCTGTTCCGGGAAAACTACCTGACGCCGATCCGCGAATGGTGCCGGCGCAACAACGTGCTGGCGACGGGGCATTTGGACATCGACCACCTGACGGACGGCTGCCTGTATCACGGCTACGGCACGGTGCTTGAGCAGCTGCGCGTGCTGGATGTGCCGGGCGTGGACGTGATCTGGCGTCAGATCGACATCCCCCACGAAGGCAGGCCGGCCTGCGGGGAGGGCAACGGCTTCTTCGAGCGCTTTGCTTCCTCCGCGGCCGCGCAGACGGGCGGAAAGCTGGCGCTCTCGGAGAGCTTCGGCGTCTACGGCGCCAGCATGACCGGCGACCTCGCGCGCTTCACCATCAATCACCAGCTGGTGCGCGGCATCAACCTGTTCAATTTTATGGATATGTCGTATTCGGCGCGCGGCGGCCTACCGTTCGTCGAACGGCCGGAGTATATGGAGGAGCTACCGGGCTTCTTCCACCTGCGCGCCATGAACGACTATACCGCGCGCGCGTCCTACCTCATGCAGCTGGGCGCGCCGGGCGGTCGGAGCGCGCTGTTCTTCCCCGCGCGCGACATCTGGGCGGGCGGAAAGCGCCGCCGACAGGCTGTGGACGCTTTCGACGCGCTGGGCCAGGCGCTCGAGGCGCGTCAAATCGATTTTGACATCATCGACGAGGACGGCCTGCGGGCCTGCGCGCGCGAGGGCGATGCGCTGAAACTCGGCCTCGCGGTGTACGAAAGCCTGCTGATTCCAGACGGCGCTTCGCTTCCCGACGATTTGACCGAAAAGCTCCGGGGCATTCGCCGCGAAGCAGACCCGGCGCTCGCTTGCGATACCGCCTGTCTGCGCGTCCGCAAAAGGCTGCTGACCGACGGAAGCGGCCTGTATATGCTGTTCAACGAGAGCGGCGAGCGCGTCGACGCCAGGATCCGTTTCCCCGAGACAGGCCTTCGCGTGCTGCTGGACGCGAACAGCGCCGCCGCGTACCGGGACGAGGGCGAAACGCTGTCCTTCGGCCCCGGCGAGGCGAAGTTCTATCTGTTCCCTCGCGGCGAAGCCGGCTTCGCGCGCCAGCAGCCGCGGACGCTCAAAAAGCGCTATGCCATCGACCGCTTCACCGTTCGCAAGACGCGGGAAACCGTCATCGACGAGACCGGCCTGTCCGCGCTGGCGTTTGAAGGCGACGAGAAACCCGC
The DNA here is from genome assembly GCA_017620115.1 of Clostridia bacterium. GTDB lineage: Bacteria > Bacillota > Clostridia > Christensenellales > Aristaeellaceae > Firm-10. The sequence goes on from JAFZRB010000262.1 coordinate 2,700, forward strand.
AGCGGCAGGCGACTGGACGCCTCTGTTCGGGAAGGCGTTTTCCGGCGAAGCGGTCTATCGGGCGACGGTGCGGCTGGACGAAACCCCCCGGCCCGTGGAGCGCTATGCGCTGCGGCTGGGCCGTGTGGAGGTATCGGCGCGCGTCGCCGTCTGCGGCCATGAGGCGGGCATCGTCTGGACTGATCCCATGGAGCTTGAGCTGGACGGCGCGATCTTCGACGGCCGCCGGGAGATCGACGTGGAAATCGAAGTGGCGAACACCCCCTGCAACCGGATGGCCGCCGCGCAGATGGACAAAATTTTCGATCCGCGCGTGATCGGCCCATACCTGCCGCGTTTGAAGGTGTTTGAGGAACAGTTTCCCGTCGGCGGGCTGTACGGCCCCGTCGTACTGGACAGGATGGAATAGAAGCGCGGGCCTTGACCGGGCCAGGCGGCCCGTGATAGAATACGGAAAGGGCACGATGGGTCGTCAAGACAGGAACTGTTGGAAAGGGGCAGGCGAATGAACGGATTCTGTGATATCCATGTCAGCAATGGGGAAAACCCCGTCTTCTGTTATCGCTCCGGATACATGGTGTATGAAGAGACGCTGAGCGGCGGCGCGCTGGTCAGCTGCGGCTGGAACGCCGCGGGTTATCCGCTGGACGTGCTGCAGCTCTGTCCGACGCGAATCAGGCCGGACGCCATCGCGGAGCCATCGGTATTCCGGCTGGATATGGACGGCATATGCCTCGATTACAGCTGGAAAATGGAAGGATTCGACAGGCGCGGCACGGATCGCGGTTTGGAAGGCGTTCTGTCGCTCGTTTCACAGATCAAGCCCGTGCGCGTGCGGCTGCATACGCTGCTGGACGGCACTCAGACGATGAGCCGGTGGTTTGACGTCGAGAACCTGTCGGACGGACATTTGTGCGTCAGCAGGCTCCACCTGATGTCCGGCGCGTTCGAGACCATGGATCTGAAGGATTTCGATACGCTGCCCGAACCTGAAAAGCGTTATGATATCGGCTGGTTCGACGGCTTTAACTGGGGCACGGAGGGCGGGTTCAACTGGCATCCCGCCAGGCCCGGCGTTGAGGCGATCGACACGCGCTTCGGCCGCGACCGCTATCGTCACCCGCTCATGATGATCCGCAACAACGTGATGGGCACCATACTGTATATGCAGACGGCCTGGAGCGGCGGGTGCAGGTTTACCGTGGATTATAACGCGAAGCCCCTGCACAGCGAGTCCGTCATGGCCTTTTCGGCGGAGATTACGGGCTATAACCCGCTTCTCGTGCTGCGGCCCCGCGAGACCTTCGCCATGCCGGAGGTCGAGATCGGTTTCATATCCGGAGGGCTGGACGACGCGGTGAACGACATGCACGCGCACACGCGCAGGAGCGTCCTGAACATGCCCGAGGCGGACGGCTCGGCGTGTCTCGTGGGGTCCGGTATGGGCGCGGAGCACGATATGTCCATGTCGTGCACGGAGGCCTATATGCGCCAGTTCGCCAGCATGGGCGCGGAAGTGTTCATCATCGACGCCGGCTGGGCCTGTCCGCCTGAACCGTCCATCGACTGGGGCGGCTGTAACGGCCGGAATGTGCCGGATCCGGACAGGTATCCTGATAACGGGCTGATGAAGCTGCGCGATCTGTGCCATTCTCTGGGTATGAAATTCGCCTTGTGGGTGGAGATCGAGCGCCTCGGGAAGCGCTCGCCGGAGTACGCCCGGCATCCGGAGTGGCGCGCGGAAGACAGATTCGGCGACCGGACGCGGGGATACCTTGATCTCACTGTGCCGGAGGCGGCCGCCTGGGCGGAAGGCGAGCTGGAGCGCATGATCCGCGAATACGGCATGGATCTGCTGCGCGTGGATTACAACGTATCCTCTGTGGATTACTTCGACATGAAGGACACATGCGGCTGCGGCATCAGGGAATGCATAGCCCTGCGGCAGTTCCGGGCCGTGTACGATATGTATGCTTCGCTGAAACGCAAGTTTCCGAACGTGATATTTGAAAACTGCGCTGGCGGCGGCGGGCGCACTGACCTGGGCCAGATGCGCGCGTTCAATCACACATGGGTGTCCGACTGGCAGAGGCCGCCGAGGTCTGTGCTGATCACGAACGGCATGACCATGGCGCTGCCGCCCGAGCGCGTGGACAGGCTGTTCGCGGGCATGGGGTGCCACACGGCCGGATCGCTGGCGTTTCATATGCGCAACGCGATGCTCGGCCATGTTTCCCTGAACGTCATCGCACCGAAGGACGCCGTGCCGGCCGGCCCGGCCATGGATTTTGTCCGCCGCAGCGTGGCGCTGTATAAATCGTTCATCAGGCCGTTCCTGCCCGACGCGAAGGTTTACCACCATACCCCCGAGACAGAGGCGTGCAGGCGAAGCGGTTTCTGCGCCATCGAAATCGCGGCGCAGGACGGAACGAGAGGCGCCGTCGGCGCGTTTACGCTCGCTATGGCGGGCAACGGCGAGCATGCGGTGTATCCCAAAGGCATTGATCCCGCGAAACGCTATCGGGTCACTTATGACAACAGCGGTTCAACCGTTGAGATGAGCGGGGCCTGTATGGCCCGCGACGGGCTGCGCCTGGCGCTGCCGGGGGCGATCACTTCGGAATTGGTGCTGTATGAGGCGGCAGGGGAATTCCTGTGACGCGCCCGCGCGCAGCTGCATTGCCGGCTCAGGAACGAAGAGAGCGTTTATGAATGACCGCATTCATCCGGCTGGGAAAAGGCCGCCGCGGGGCGGCCTTTTCCCAGCATAACTGAGATAGGGGATGAAAAGTGTTGACAACAGAGTATGTTCTGATTCAGGCGGTCGGCATTATCGGAACCGTGCTGTTCTTCTTCTCCTTTCAGTGCAGGAAGAACCGGAACCTCTTCCGGGTGCAGTTTCTGTCGTATCTGTTCTATACGGTTCACCTTCTGCTGCTGGGGGCGGTTACGGGCGGGATCAGCTACCTGATCAATCTGTTCCGCTCCTTCTGTCTGGGCAGCCGCTGGGAGTTCGCCCGGAGGAAGGAGATGTGCGCTGTCATATGTCTGATGCAGGTCGCGGCCCTGTTCTTTACGTGGTCCGGCTGGATCTCGCTCCTCCCCGTGCTGGCGAATATCGCATCAACCATAGGCGGATACACGCACAATGCGCGAAAGATCAGGATCGCGGGAATGATGATCAATTCGCCGCTCTGGATTATATACGATATCATCGTCGGCTCCTGGGCCGGTATTCTCGACGAAGCGGTCAGCGAAGCTTCCATGATCATTTCCGTCGTTCGGTACGGCTGGAAGAATCTCGATCAGGATGAAGAATAACGGAGTTCTGCCGTTTTTCCGCCGGGATTGCATTTTCGGATGTTCGTGGTATAATGGAATAAAAAACAAGGGAGAATGATTTATGGCTGTGAATGAACTGTTTCAATTCATTGAGAATTCGCCCAGCGCCTTCCACGCGGCCGACGAGCTGTCCAGAATGCTGGACGCGGCGGGTTATGAGCGCCTGGAGGAGAGCCGGCCGTGGCAGCTTCGGTGCGGCGCGGGCTATTACGTGACGCGCAACCGTTCGAGCGTGATCGCGTTTTTCGTGCCGGAGAGCGGCTTCGGGCCGTTCCAGATGTGCGCCAGCCATGGCGATAGCCCCACTTTCAAGATCAAGGAAAACGCCGAGCTGGAAGTGCGCGGCAAGTATATCCAGCTGGACGTGGAGCGCTACGGCGGCATGATCATGAGCTCCTGGATGGACAGGCCGCTGTCGGTGGCCGGGCGCGCGCTGGTCAGCACGGATAAAGGCGTCGAGACGCGGCTGGTCAAAGTGGACCGCGACCTGGTGATGATCCCCAACGTGGCCATCCACATGAACCGCGAGGTCAACAACGGCTATAAATACAATCCCGCATCCGACACCATGCCGCTGTTCGGGCTGATCGGGAGCAAGGGCCAGTTCCGGGAAATCATCGCCGGAGCCTGCGGCGCGCGCGCTGAGGATCTCGTGGGGTGCGATCTGTATCTCTATAGCCGCATGCCGGGCACGGTATGGGGCGCGCAGAACGAATTCCTGTCCTGCGGGCGGCTGGACGACCTCGAATGCGCTTTTACCTCGATGAAAGCGTTCATCGACGCGAAGCCGATGGGTCACATCAACCTGTGCGCGGTATTCGACAACGAGGAAGTGGGCTCGACCACCAAGCAGGGCGCGCATTCCTCGTTCCTCTCGGACGTGACGCGGCGCATCGCCCTCGCGCTGAACGCAGGCGAGGAGCGCTACATGACCGCGCTTTCCTCCAGCTTCATGCTGTCCGCCGACAACGCGCACGCCACGCATCCCAATCATCCGGAGTACGCCGACCCGGTCAATCAGGTATTCATGAACGAGGGCATCGTGATCAAATTCAACGCCAACCAGAAATACACCACCGACGGCGTGTCGGAGGCGGTGTTCCATCGCATACTGGACGCGGCTGGCGTACCCTGTCAGCACTATGCCAACCGATCCGACCTGGCGGGCGGCGGCACGCTGGGCAACATTTCCGGCTCGCACGTGTCGATCAACACGCTGGATATCGGCCTGGCGCAGCTGGCCATGCATTCGAGCTATGAGACGGCGGGCGTGAAGGATGTTCAGTACATGATTGACGGCATCCGCGCCTTCTATGAGACCGACATACTGTGCGCTGGCGACGGGAACTACGATCTGAGGAAGACCTGAGGCGGGAGAAAGCCGGAGGCAAGGCGCATGAACAAGGGGGATTCCAACATGGGCGATTATCATCACGGCGGGTTTACGCTGCCGGGCGAAGCGGGTTATGAGAAGCTGACGCTCGAGCTGGCGGAGAAATGGGGCGCGGACGTCATCCGCGACAGCGACGGCACCAAACTGTCGCCGGAGATCGTAGAGGCGGGCTATCGCATCTACTCCACCATCTGCATCATCCGCGAGCACAACGCCTTCGCGCAGGCGCATCCCGACGCGCAGCAACAGACTTTCCTCTCGTCCGAGGCCGTGCTGGCGGAGGATGAAACCATCGAAATACCCCTGCTGAAAGGCTATTTCGACGAGCAGTTCGAGATCAACGATTCCGAGGAGGCCCTCGAATTCTGGCAGGTATGGGATCGCACGGCGAACGAGCTCGTGCCGCGCGAAAACTGGCGCTATGAAAACGGCGCGATCACGGCGAGCGGCTGCGCGAGGTGGCACCGCTACACGGCTTCATTCCTCTGCTGGCGCGTGTGGGAAGAGATCAATATGTACAACCACACCACCAACCACTGGACGAGCGAGCACCTGCGGCAGCTCGATCCACGTCATCCGCTGGCATGGGAATACCTTAAGGACTGGCTGGAAAAATGGTGCGTCGCCAACCCGCAGACGAACGTGGTGCGGCTTACGTCGCTGTTCTACAATTTCGTTTGGATATTCGGCGACGATATGCGCCGACGCAGCCGCTTCGTGGATTGGGCAAGCTATGATTTCACCGTCAGCCCCGCGGCGCTTCGCGCGTTCGAGGCCGAATACGGCTACGCGCTTACGGCGGAGGATTTCATCAACCAGGGCAGGCTGCAGGCTACGCACCGTCCACCGACGGCCGCCAAACGCGCCTGGATGGATTTCACGCAGCGCTTCGTCGCGGAGAAGTCCAGAGCGCTGGTGGAGATTATCCACCGCCACGGCAAGCAGGCATACGTATTTTACGACGACAGCTGGGTGGGCATGGAGCCCTACGGAAAATACTTTGCCTCCATCGGCTTCGACGGGTTGATCAAATGCGTGTTTTCGGGTTTTGAATGCCGGCTGTGCGCGGGGGCGGACGTGCCCGTTCACGAGCTGCGCTTTCACCCGTATCTGTTCCCGGTGGGGCTGGGCGGCCTGCCCACGTTCTCAGAGGGCGGCCATCCCGAGCGCGACGCGCTGGCGTACTGGCTGCACGTGCGGCGCGCGCTGGCCAGACAGGCGGTCGACCGCATCGGCCTGGGCGGCTATCTCCACCTCACCATTGGCTATCCGGCCTTCAACGACGCCATTGAGAAAATGGCCGTCGAGTTCCGCAGGCTGAAGGAACTGCACGGTCACGGCGCGCCGACGGCGCTGGATATCCAGGTGGCCGTGCTGCACACATGGGGTTCGCTGCGTTCCTGGACGCTTTCCGGCCACTTCCACGAGACGGATGGCAACATCCTCATCCACATCAATGAGGCGCTCTCCGGGCTGCCTGTGAAGGTGAAATTCATCAGCTTCGAGGACGTGCTGAACGGCGGTCTGGACGGCGTCGACGTGCTCGTCAACGCGGGCCTCATGGGAGACGCCTGGAGCGGGGGAGACGCTTGGCGGGATCCCGCGCTCGTGGCAGAGATCACGCGCTTCGTTTATCAGGGCGGCGCGCTGATCGGCGCGGGCGAACCCTCCGCGGCGGAGGGCGGCGACACGCTGTTCCGGCTGGCGCACATCCTGGGCGTAGACGAGGACAAAGGCCAGTACGCCTGCCACGCGCCCTGGGCCTTCGGGACGGAGCGGGAACCGCCGCTGCGCGTGTATGCCGACGCGTTCGCCGAGCGGCGCGGCATTCGCCTGACTGACCCGGAGACGAAGGTGCTGTGCGCGAAAAACGGCGCCCCGCAGCTGACCATGCACGATTACGGCAAGGGCTGCGGTGTCTATATGAGCGGATTCGAGTACAGCCCAAAGGCCGCGCGGATGCTGCTGGATCTTCTCATCCTCCTCACCGGCGCGCAGGGCTGCGCGGCAGGCCTGTGCGATCACCCGCTGGTTGAGGCCGCCTGGTTCCCGGCCGACAGCACGCTCGTGGCGATGAACAACGCCGATGAGCCCGTCGACACGGCGATCGACTGCCCGAAGGGGAAGGTTCGGGTCCATCTCGGGCCGCTGGAAACACTGTTTAAAGAGGTTTGACAATATGATAGAAACCGCCCCGGCAGTTTGTGCTGCCGGGGCGGTTTCGTCTGGCTTTGTCGGCTCAGTCTGTCAGACCTGAATTACTTCGCGGCCTTCCAAGCTTCGAGCTGGCTCTGAACCTCGGCGATGACGTCGGCCACGCCGTTGGCGTTCAGCTTCTCGACGAACTCACTGACGATGTCGGTGACTTCGTCGGCGTCGGCCAGCTGGCCCCTGTTCAGGTCGCCCTTGTACTCCTGCTCAACAGCGGTGCAGGCGGCGATCTGGTTCATAACGGGCGTGGTTTCGAAGGAGAAGCCCAGATGGGCGGCCTTGATGCAGCTGTCGTTCAGGGCCATCATGTTCTTCAGCATGACGCTGTCGGGGCCGGTCAGGGTCTCGGGGGCATGGACGATGGTCAGGTTGCCCACGGGAGCCATGTACCAGTAGTAGTAAGCGCGCTCGCCGGCGACGGCGTTCTTGGTGCCCTCGAAGGTCATCTTGCCATCGGCGTCGGTGGTCCAGTGCTCGCCCTCGATGCCGAAGCGCATCATGGTGGCGAAGTCCGCGTCGGTGTTGACCAGCTCAAGGATCTGCATAGCGACGTCGGGCGTCGCGCAGTTCGCGCTGATGGCGGTGCCGGCGGAGAAGAAGTTGTTGGTGTCGGTCCAGGTCTTGTCGAACATACGCATCTTGGTCACGAAGTTGTCGCCATACATATGCTCTTCCATGTAGGTGTAGCCCCAGCCAACCCAGCCGAACACGGCGCCGGTGTACTGCTGCTCGCGCTTGTCGGTGTAGTCATACAGATAGATGCCGTCCTCGACCATCTTCTGCTTCTGGATGGCGTACTCGAGGTACTCGGGGGTGTCGTAGATGTTGAACACGGTCTCGTTGTCGTAGCCCGCGATGGTGTCGATGCCCGGCACGTTGCAGACGGCGAAGAAGGAGCCGTTCAGGAAGTTCTCAACCGCGAAGTTGTAGGGATGCACGGCCTCGACGTTCCACAGAACGGGATAATCGGCCCAATCGGGATGGGCGGCGTCGCGCTTTTCCTTCACTTCATAGGCCAGATCCTCGATGTCGCGGAAGGACTCGAACTTGAAGCCGTCGATGTCGACGCCCAGCTCCTGAGCCAGGGTGTCGTTGTAGATCAGGGAGATGTAGAAGCCGTTGTCCTTCAGGGTCGGGATGCCGTAAATGTGGCCGCCGATCTTCATGGCGTCCCATACGCCCTGGTCGAACAGGGCCTTGGTGCCGGTGCCGTAGGTGTCCAGCAGGGCGTCGTCGCCATCCAGGGGATAGTAAGCGCCGCTCTGAGAACGCACGACGTAGTCCAGTTTGGTCTGGGAGCCGAAGCCGATGATGCCCAGGTCCTCACCGGAGTTGATGCGGGTGACGATCTGGCCCCAGTACTCGTCGCCGGTACCGAAGTTCAGGGTCACTTGCGCGTTGATGCCCTTTTCAGCCAGATAAGCGTTGATCGCGTCGTTGACGATGCCCTGATCGGCAGATTCGCTGACGCCGATGAACCAGGGGATCTGGGCGGGCGCGGCCTCAGCGTTGACGACGGCGGGAACCATGGTCAGCACCAGAGCCAGCGCAAGGAACAGAGTTACCATCTTGCGGGTCATAGAGATTGCCTCCTTAGAAATATTTATTCCTTAACCGGTAAGGCCGGCTAGAGAATCGAAATAGGTTACTCCTTCACGGAGCCGATGGTCAGGCCGCTGACGAAGTAGCGCTGGAAGAAGGGATACGCGCACAGGATGGGCAGCACGACGATGACCGTGCAGGCCATGCGCAGATTCTGCGTGGGCAGGTTTCTGAGCATGTTCAGGCCCTCGGGGGTGCCCGCGATTTCCGCGTTGTTTTTCAGGAAGTCGATGTTGTTCTGTATTTTCTGCAGAAGCGTCTGCAGCGGCACGAGGCGGCTCGAATCGACGTACAGATATGCCGTGAACCAGTCGTTCCACCGGCCAACCAGCTGGAACAGGCCGATGGTGGCGATGCCCGCCTTGAAGAGGGGCAGAACGATCTGCAGGAATATCCTGAAGTGTCCCGCGCCGTCGATCTTGCCCGCCTCAAACAGCGTTTCCGGAATGGTGCTGATGATGAAGGTGCGCAGGATGATGACGTGGTACGCGCTTACCAGGCTGGGGATGATGAAGATCCAGAAGGAGTCCCTCAGGTGGTATACATTCGCGTTCAGCATGTAGCTGGGTACCAGACCGCCGCCGAACAGCATGGTGAAGAACAGGAACCATGTGAAGAACCTGCGCGCCGGGAAGTTGCGCTGCGCGATGACGTAAGCGTAAAGGCTCATCACCACCAGACAGCAGAAGGTGCCGAATGTCGAATGGACGATGGTGATGATGTAGCTGTTCACAACCTGATCGCCCATCTTGCCCAGATAACCGTAGCCGGCCAGCGTCCACTCGCTGGGCCAGAAGGAGAAGCCGTTGTATGAAATCGACGCCTCGCTGGAGAAGGAAACGATGACGACCAGCAGCATGGGAACCAGCGCCAGCAGCGAGATCAGGATCAGGATCACCGAGAAAACCGCGTTCCAGCCGGGTGTCAGCGAATTGAAGCGGTTTTTGTTGACCTGCATGCGATCCTGAATGGCCGCGTCCCTTTGTTCGATGTTTGCCATACCCGTTCGACGCCTCCTTCCATCAGAACATCGCGCTTTCGGGATCGATCTTCGTGACGACCCAGTTGGCGCACAGCAGCACGAGGAATCCTACCACGCTCTGATACAGGCCGGCGGCGGTGGACATGCCCACGTTGCCCAGCGTGATGAGGCCCCGGTAAATATACGTGTCTATGACGTCCGTCACCGCGTACAGGCGGCCGGAGTTCTTCGTGACCGAATAGAACAGGCCGAAGTCGCCGCGGAAGATGGAACCCATGGACAGGATCAGCGAAATGGAGATGACGAAGCGCAGGTGCGGCAGCGTGATGTAGCGCGCCTGCTGGAATTTCGTCGCGCCGTCGAGCACGGCGGCCTCGTCATAATCGTGGGATATGCCGGAGATGACGGCCAGATACAGCACGGTGTTGTAGCCGACGCCCTTCCAGGCGTGGATGAACACCAACAGAGGCGGCCAGATTTCCTTGGCCTTATACCAGTCCGTTTTGCCCTTGCCGCCCGTGGCCTGAATGATCTTGTTGACGAGGCCGTATTCGCGGTCCAGGAAGGCGGAGACCACGATGGCCACCACCGTCCAGCTCAGGAAGTAGGGCAGCATGTAGACAGTTTGAAGCGACTTGGCCAGGAAGCGGTTGGTCAGCTCCGACAGCATCAGCGCCATGATGACGGCGATGACCGTATTAACCGCCATGAACACAAGGTTGTAGCACACCGTGTTGCGGGTGATGATCCATGCGTCCGTGGTGGCGAACAGGTATTCAAAATTTCTCAGGCCGACCAGGGGGGAACCGAATATGCCTTTGGTAGCGTTGAAATCCTGAAACGCCATAATCAGGCCGAACATCGGGGCGTAGCAGAACATCAGCAGGAATATGACGGTGGGCAGCGCCATGATATACAGCGCCAGATCCTCCCGGCGGAAGAACCTTCTCCTTTTTCGCCCGATTGCGCCGCTTGTGGCAGACATGCGTTTCACTCCATTCATGCGCCCGGTTGTTTTTGGTGTTGAAACCAACCTGCGGTCGATTTACATTAATATATCACACGGCCTTTACTTTGTCAATATGCGGGAAGGAGTTTTCATGAAGCGGACGTGCAGTTTCAACGATGATCCACGGCCGGTTTTTGCGGATATTCGCCCATTCTTCCGTTGTGTTTTAATACAGGCTTCCGTTCTCCCGCGTAAAAGAAAAAAACCGTTCCGCGCGGGGACGGAACGGTTTGTGGGAACGGTATGGTTTTATCCCAGATAGCTGGTGCTCACCCAGCCCTGGCGAACTTTGCCGTTCTTGGTGTAGGTGACGTAAGCCCAGTTTCCGGACACCTGGCTCACGCGCACGCTGGTGCCGCCGGTGATGGTGTCAAGCCGGGTGGCGTGGGTGGAGCCGCTGCGGCGTACGTTGAGCGCCTCGGCGATTACGGTGTATACCGAGCCCGCGGAGATCTTGCTGGCGGGCTTGACCTCGCCGCTGGTGGCGCGCAGGTAGCGCAGGGCGACCCAGCCGCTCACGCCGTTGTAGGAAACATAACCCCAGTCGCCGTTCAGCTTGGAAACGTAAACGTTCGTGCCCTTCATGAGCTTGCCGACGCGCTTGCCGTCGGTGTTCGGCTTGGCGCGCATCAGCAGCACGGAAGCGGTCACGGTGTACGCGCCGGTATCGGCGGCACTCACGGGCGTGAGGTACTGCTTGTCGACATAGCCGGTCGTGCCGCTGCTGAGGCGCACATACCACCAGCCGCGGTTGTTGGAGATGTAGGTGACCGTCGCGCCGCGCGGGGCGACGGTGATGACGGAAAAGCCCATGCCGGCGCCGGAGCGCACGTTGAGGCCGCTTGCGGTGACGATGTATCTGGAGCCGGAGGTGGCGAGCGTGGTGGACTGGCCGACGGCCAGCGCGGGCATCGACGCGGCGACCAGTACGGCGACCAGCGCGGCGCACAGCAGCGTTCTCATCCATGTGACGACATGCTTCATAGAAATCAGCCCCTCGCATCGTTTGTTTAGTATCTATATTATGCCATTCCGGCCCGCGCAAGTCAAGCGCGACAGGCATTACAGTTTGATTAAATCGACTGCCAAAATACGCAAGACACCGATCAGAGGTAAAACTGCGCCTGCATGGCGTACAGCGCGGCGTAGCGTCCGCCCAGCGCGATGAGCTCGTCATGCGCGCCGTATTCGGCGACGCGCCCGGCGTCCATCACGGCGATCCGGTCGCAGAATCGCGCGGAGGACAGCCGGTGCGAGATGTACAGCGCCGTTTTGCCGTCCACGAGCGCGTCGAACGCGCGGTACATTTCGTACTCCGCGCGCGGGTCGAGCGCGGCGGCCGGTTCATCCAGCACGATGATGGGCGCGTTTCTGAACAGCGCCCGCGCCAGCGCGATCTTCTGCGCCTCGCCCCCGGAGGGCTGGAAGCCATGCTCGTCGAACGCGCGGCCCACGAAGGTATCGAGGCCGTTCGGGAGCGAGGCCAGCCGCCCGTCCAGCCCGGCCCGCCTGAGCGCCGACTCCACGGCCGCGTCGTCCGCCGCGCGGCCCAGCGTCACGTTGTCGCGCAGGGAAAAGTCGAACAGCCGGAAATCCTGGAACACGGCGGAAAACAGCGACAGGTAGGCGTCGTAGTCGATATCGCGTATGTTCACGCCATCAAGCCGGATCTCGCCCTCCGTGGGATCGTACAGCCGGCACAGAAGCTTGACCAGCGTCGTTTTGCCCGAGCCGTTTTCGCCCGCCAGCGCCAGCTTCTCGCCGGGATGCAGGGTAAGGGAAACGCGCCGCAGCGCCCAGCCGTCCGCGCCGGGATAACGAAAGCTCACATTGTCGAAGACGATTTCATGCGGCCCTTCGGGCAGGGGCAGGCGCTTCCCTTCGCGCATGGCGCAGGGCACAGACAGATATTCGTCCAGCTTGTCATAATACATGTCATAGGCGCGAATCTCCGAGAGGCTCTTCATGATGCGGCGCAGCGCGTCCGAAAACGATGTGACCGCGCCGGCGCACATGCTGAACGCCCCGACGCCCAGCGAGCCGGAGAGCGTCTTAGCGATGAGAAAGCCATAGGCCGCGATCTGCTGGACAAACGTCAGGGCCGAGCGGATGACGCCGGCGCGGATGAACAGGTTGTTTTGCCGGGCGATCGCGTCGTTGCAGCGGTCGGAAAAGCGCCGCCAGCGCGCCAGCAGCCAGATACCCATGTTGTTCAGGCGCAGCTCTTTTCCGCAGGCCGCGTCGTCGAACAGGTTGGAATAATACGTCATGCCGCGCTGATTGGCCACGACGCCCATGGACAGCTCCATGGCCCGCTTCTGCGCCCGGCTTTCCGCCCGCGCGCTCAGCGCCGCGAGCGCGGCGAACAGCAGCACGAACCAGCCGTTCAGCGTCGACAATATGGCCGCCAGAGCGACGAGCGTCACAACCTGCCCGACGATGCCCACCGCGCAGTCCAGCAGATAGCCGAAGCCGTGCCAGTCACAGTAAAGGAATTTCCTGGCCTTCTCCTGCATGTCGCGGAAGGCCGGGCTTTCGAGATTTGAATAGTCGGCGCGGGTCAGACGCTCGCAGAGCGCGTGGTCGAAGGCGGTGTTGACACGGCAGCGGCGCGAGAAGCCGTCGCGTGAGAAGTATTCGTGCAGCGCGCCTGCGATCAGCGCGTACAGCGCGAAGGCGACCGTGTACAGCATGAGCCGCTCCATGCGGCGCGCGCCGGCGAGTTCCGAAATGATCGCGCCGGGCATGAGCGCGGCGGCCACGGGCATGAGCGAGGAGAGCAGCTGGTCAAAAAAGAGCCACAGCACGTAGCGTCTGTCGTATTTCCAGCCCTCCCGGAGAAAGAATAAAAGCCCTTTGAACATAACAAAAAACCTCCGTTGATGTGTTTACATGGCCTGCTTTCGGGCATAAAAAAGCCGCGGCAGGCCGCGCGCCGTAAAAAGCGCGCGCATCAACAAAGGCCCCTGACCGGACATGGTTCCGGCGGGCGCGTTCGTTCATTCGGCCGGTCGCGGCGTTACGCGAGGATGAAGGGCTTGTACAGCATGAAACAGCGCCGCATACGCTCAGCCTCCTTTACATGGTGGTAACTTTATTATAGAGGCGGTGCGCCCGGCTGTCAAGGGCGATTTGCGGCAGTTTCCTCATTGCGCGCGCCGCGTTTTTGTGGTATGATGATACCATAAAAACAGTGCGCGGAGGAATACAAATGCCGCTTTGCCGCTTCTCGGACAACTATTTCATGCTGGGCGTGACGCCCGTCGAAAACATATTCATCCTGAACTTCCTGCCGCACGCGCCGGGCGACTATGTGCGCGCGTATCTGTACGGCCTGATGCAGTGCTGCCGCCCGGACGGCGACATGTCGATGGAAAAGATGGCGAACCTTCTGGGCATGGAGCCGGAAACGGTGAAGAGCGCGTTCCAATACTGGGAACGGCAGGGCATCGTCCAGCGCGTGAGCGACAACCCGCCCGCCTACGAATACCTCAACATAGCCGCGGCCATGAACGGCGAATCGCCCGTGGAGAAGCTCGTCTACCGCTATCGCGATTTCAACACGAAGCTGCAGCAGATCTTCGGCAGCCGCCTGCTGCATCCGGCGGACTTCACGACGGCCTGCGAATGGGTGGAGGACCTTCACCTGCCGGAGGAGGTCGTGCTGGTCATGGTGGAACACTATGTCCGCGTCAAGGGCAAGTCGTTCCAGTTCAAACAGCTCGAAAAGACGGCGCTCCAGTGGGCTGAACAGGGGATCAACACCGTCGAGGCCGCGCAGGACATGCTCTCGCGCGACAGCTCCGCCTATAAAGCCGCGCAGAAGGTGCTCGACCGCTTCAACCTGCGCCGCGCCCCCACCAGGGAAGAAGTCGACCTGGCGCGCAAATGGCTGGAAGAGTGGAAGCTCACCGAGGAGGCCGTGCTGGTGGCCTGCCGGGAGACCGTGAAGGGCCGGAGCCCCTCCTTCGGCTATCTGGACGGCATCCTCTCCCGCAACCAGGCCGCCCGCACCTCCGCGGATATGGCCGGCCAGCTGGACGAGGCGGGGCGGCTGCGAGAGGCGGTCAAGGCCATCCACACGGCGCTGGGCATCCAGCAGATGGCCCCCACGCCCGCCGAGATCGACATTTACCGCAACTTCATCGCCGCGGGGTTCTCGCCGGAGATCATACTGCACGTGGCGAAGAGCATGGGAAGCTCGAGCGGCTACGATATGGATCGCCTGAACCAGCAGATGGCCAAATTCGTGGAGATGGGTCTCACGACCGACATGCAGATCACCGAATTCATGGACAAGCAGCGGCTCCTGCGCGAGCAGGCCGCCCGCG
>JAFZRB010000263.1 GCA_017620115.1 Clostridia bacterium
CATGTGTCCGCTTCCTTGCGGATTTTCCGCCCGGAAACCGCCACAGCGGTTTCAGGAAAATCCGAGGGGGTGTCTGCGAGGGGGAAATGTTCCCCCTTGCATACTGCGAAGCAGTAACAGAGAGGAGGACGCTTATGAGATCGACAAATCTGATCAGAACGGCCAAGACGGGCTACATCGTTCTGTCGCTCGCGCTGTGCGCGCTGGGGCTGCTGCTCATGCTGAGGCCGGATCTGTCCATTACGGCCATCGGGATCATCGTGGGATGCGTCCTGATCGCCTTCGGTGCCGTCAAGCTGATCGGCTATTTTTCCAAAGACCTGTACCGTCTGGCCTTCCAGTTCGATCTGGCCTTCGGGCTGCTCCTGCTGGCGCTGGGCGTGGCGGTGCTGCTGCGGCCAGACCGCGCGATGAGCACGCTGTGCGTCATCCTGGGCGTGGAGATCGTCGCGGACGGCCTGTTCAAGATTCAGACCGCGCTGGACGCCCGGCGCTTCGGGCTGGGCAGCTGGTGGCTGATCCTGACGTTGGCCGTGCTGGCGGGGGCGATCGGGGTCATGATGATCGTCAGTCCGTCGGAAGGCGCGCTGGCGCTCGCCATGCTGCTGGGCGCTTCGCTGCTGGCCGAGGGCGCGCTGAACCTGGGCGTGGCCCTGTGCGCGGTGAAGATCATCTCCCATCAGATCGATGGGCCTGAGCCGCGCTTTCATCTGAGGGAAAGGAGAATGGAGTAAATGCGTTTTGCGAGAGCGGTTGTCAAGAGCCGCGTTGCGATTCTGATCGTTGCCGCGCTGCTGCTGATCCCATCCGTGATGGGCATGGCGCGCACGCGCATCAACTATGATATGCTGGACTATCTGCCCGAGAATATGGACACCGTGATCGGGCAGAACGAATTGATGGAGGATTTCGGCAAGGGCGCGTTCTCCTTTATCGTGGTGGAGAACATGCCCGCCGCGGATGTGGACGCCCTGAAGACGAAGCTGGAGGGCGTCGAGCACGTGGAGTCGGTCATCTGGTATACCAGCTTCGCCGACCTCTCGCTGCCCATGGAGATGCTGCCGGATAAAATCTATTCCGCCTTCAACAGCGAGAACGCCACGCTGATGGCCGTATTCTTCGACAGCTCAACCTCGGCGGACGAGACCATGGACGCCATCCGCGAGATCCGATCCATCGCCGGCCGGCAGTGCTTCGTGGCGGGCATGTCCGCGCTGGTCACCGATCTGAAAGACCTGTGTCAGCGGGAAGAGCCCATTTATGTGGGGCTGGCCGTGGCCCTGGCCTGCGCCGCCATGATGATCTTTTTGGACGGCTGGCTGGTGCCCTTCGTGTTCCTGGCGAACATCGGCGCGGCCATCGTCGTCAATCTGGGCACCAACTATTTCCTGGGCGAGATCTCCTACATCACCAAGGCGCTGGCGGCGGTGCTGCAGCTGGCCGTGACCATGGACTACTCCATCTTCCTGTGGAACGAATACAACGAGCAGCGCGCCAAACAGGACGACCGCTTGGAAGCCATGGCGCTGGCCATCCGCGAGACGCTGACCTCGGTGATCGGCAGCTCGCTGACCACCATCGCGGGCTTCATCGCCCTGTGCTTCATGAGCTACACGCTGGGCCGCGACCTGGGCCTGGTCATGGCCAAGGGCGTGCTGCTGGGCGTCGTTTCCTGCGTGACCCTGCTGCCCGCGCTCATCCTGCTGCTGGACAAGCCGCTGCAGAAAACGAGGCATCGCTCCATCATCCCGAATATGGACAAATTCGCCCGCGGCGTGACGAAGGCCTTCCCGGCGTTCCTCGTGATCCTCCTGCTGCTCGTCTGGCCCGCCTGGAACGGCTACAGCCAGACCAACAGCGAGGTCTATTATGATATGGCCGGCTGCCTGCCTCAGGATATCGACTTCGTGATCGCCAACAGCAAGCTGCACGACGAATTTGACATCGCCTCCACGCACATGGCGCTGGTGGACGCGAATCTTCCGCAGAAGGACGTGGCCGCCATGATCGACGAGATGGAAAAGGTGGACGGCGTCAAGTACGTGCTGGGACTCGAATCCCTGCTCGGCGACAGCGTTCCCAAGGAGATGCTGCCTGGATCCCTGACGAAACTGCTCCAGAGCGACCGCTGGGAGCTGCTGCTCATGAACTCCGAGTATCACGTGGCAAGCGACGCGGTGGGCGCGCAGATCGACCAGCTGAACGCCATCCTGAAGAAGTACGATCCCAGCGGCATGCTGATCGGCGAGGCCCCCTGCACCAAGGACATGGTGGAGATCACCGACCACGATTTCCGGGTGGTCAGCCTGGTGTCTGTTCTGGCTATCTTCGCCATCATCCTGCTGGTGGAAAAGAGCCTGTCGCTGCCCTTCATCCTGGTGTCGGTCATCGAGCTGGCCATCTTCATCAACCTGGGCATACCGCACTACATGGGGCAGTCGCTGCCCTTCATCGCGCCCATCGTCATCAGCACGATTCAGCTCGGCGCGACGGTGGACTACGCCATCCTCATGACCACGCGCTACAAGGAAGAGCGCGCGGCGGGCCGGGCGAAGAAGGACGCCGTGACCGCGGCGCTGGCCGCCTCCACACCTTCGATCATCGTCAGCGGCATGGGTCTGTTCGCCGCCACCTTCGGCGTGGCCATGTATTCGCAGATCGACATCGTGCGCTCCATGTGCATGCTGCTCGCCCGAGGCGCGTTGATCAGCATGGCGTGCGTGCTGCTGTTCCTGCCCGCGCTGCTGATGCTGTGCGACGTCGTCGTGCGTCATACCACGCTGGGCATGAAGGCGAAATAAAGCTGTATTTCAGAAAGGAGTCGTCTATATGAAACGCGAAATGAAGCGCAGTCTCTGCGTTTTGCTGGTTATGCTGCTGGCTTTGGGCTCCACGACGGCCCTGGCCGACGAAAAGAATGAAACCGTCTATGTGCTGGCTGACACTGCCGGGCAGCCCGTGCGCGTGATCGTGAGCGAATGCGTCACAGACGACGCGGGCGCGAAGACAACGACGCAGAGCGAGGGCGACAGAGACCTGCCGGTGAGCGTGAGCATCCGCTATGAGCTGGACGGCGAGCCCATCGAGCCCGCGGATCTGGCCGGCAGGAGCGGCCATTTGGTGATCCGGATCGACTACGAGAGCGGTCTCACGGGCACGGCAAATATCAAAGGCAAGCGCACCGACATGCCCGTTCCCTTCCTGGCGGCCACGGTGCTGCCGCTCGACAAGGATGTCTGCTCGAACGTCGAAGTGACGGACGGCAAGGTCATCGACGCGGGGCGCGCCAGCGCTGTTGTCTGCTTCGGCCTGCCGGGGCTCGGCGAAGCGCTGAACGTGAACGGCTATGACGATATTGATCTCGACATCGACATCCCAACCGGCGCGGTGATCAGCGCGGATGTGACGAATTACACGAACGACGGATCATATACGATTGTGACCGGCGTTCCCGGCGGCGTGAGCGGCGGGAAACTGCCCTCCGCCCTCGAGCTTGAAGGCGCCAGCATGATGCTGAAGATGGCTATGAACCAGCTGACGAGCGGCGCGGATGAGCTGGCTGTAGGCACAGACACGCTGCTGAGCGGCGCGAACGAACTGGCCGCGGGCGCGGGCAGTCTTTCCGCCGGAGCGGAAGCCCTGAATGAAGGCGCCGCTTCGCTCTCTCAGGGGCTGAGCGAGCTGAACGCCAACAGCGCCGCGCTGACGGACGGCGCGGATCAGATCATCGCCGCGATTCTGGAGACGGTCAACGAAACGCTGAGCGCCTCCTCGGACATGTTCCAGTCTGCCGGCATTGATTTGAACGTACTCACGCTCGACAATTACGCCGACGAAATTGACCGCATCGAGGCCGCGCTGCTGGCCGCCGTGGAAGCCCGCGTTTACGATGAGGCCGATGCGGCGCTCGCCGAAAAGGTAACGGGAGCCGTGCGCGAGCAGGTGGCGGAAAAGGTGACGGAAGCCGTCCGCGAACAGGCCGCTGAAAAAGTAACCGCAGCCGCGCGCGAGCAGGTAACCGCCCAGGTGGAAGCGGCTGTCGCCGACGCGGTCCGCGAGAAGGTGACGGAGGCTGTGCGCGAACAGGTGACGGAAAAAGTCACAGAAACCGTCCGTGAACAGGTTGAGGCCCAGCTCCGCGAGGCAGGCATCGAAGAAGGAAAACTCGCGGCGGGTGTGTCCGCCCAAATGGAGACTGAGCAGGTTAAGGCTGCCATAGAGCAGAACGTCGCGGCGCAGATGGACACCGAGGATGTGAAG
>JAFZRB010000264.1 GCA_017620115.1 Clostridia bacterium
CCGCTGCGCCCGAGGCCGCGTCCCTATGTGATCCCGGTGAAGAAGCCCGAGGAAAAGGTTACGCCCGAGGAGCAGGAAGCGACGCAGGCCAACGCCGACGCCTGGCTGGACGCGCTGGGCGGCGTGGTGAAGCGCGTGCCCATCATGGACGGGGACGGCGTGGTGATCGACCATCGGCTGATGCCGGTTATCGGCGGCAAAATCGAGGGCGGGCACCCGGATAAGGTGCTCATCTATCGTATGGAGGACAATTCCATGCGCGGGTTCCGCGTGTTCGCGGGGGATCTCCTGCTGACCGTGCCCGCCGCCGTGCCTGTGGACGACGCCATCATGCTGCTGCAGATGGACGGCAGGCGCGTCGTCCGCAAAATCAAGAAGCAGGACGGCGGAAAGCTGCTGCTGCAGAGCTATGAATACGAGTTCGAGGGCAAGGTCGTCGCGCTGAAGGACGTGCTGATCCTCGGCCGCTGTGTGCGGCTGGAACGGGCGCTGTGAGCGCGCGAACGAAGAGCAGTGAAGGAGTGATGCCATCCATGAATCAGCATATCGATACGATTCCCGTATGGGATGTCTACAGGACCGACTGCGAGTGTCCGCTGTGCGCGCTGGCGAAGAAGAACGAAGAGGAATACGTCGACAACTTCCTCGGCGCGTCCGTCATGGAGCCGGATCGGCGCGTTGAGGTGAACGAAAAGGGCTTCTGCCGCCGCCATTTCAAGATGATGTTCGACGCGGGCAACCGGCTGGGTCTGGCGCTGATGACCGATACCTACATGAAGCGCACCATCGAAAAGCTGGCCGACAACGCGAAGAAGGCCGCGAAAGCCGGCGCGGAGGAAGCGCAGAAAGGCTTTATCGCGCGTATGGGCAAAAAAAACGCCGACATCGGCGCGTGCGCGGACGAGATCTTCGACCTGACCGGACGCTGCATATTCTGCGAGCGGCTGAACACGGCCATGGACCGCTATGTTTACACCTTCCTGTACATGTATAAGCACGAATCCGATTTTCGCCGCGCGGTGGCGGAATCGAAGGGCTTCTGCCTCGACCATTACGCGCAGGTGATGAAGGCCGCGCCGCAGCACCTGTCCGGCAAGGAGCTGGGCGAACTGATCGAGACGATCACCAGGATCGAGATGGAAAACCTGGCGCGCGTGGAAAAGGATCTGGAGTGGTTCACCCTCAAATTCGACTACCGCAACCGCGACAAGCCCTGGGGCGCGAGTCAGGACGCCGTGGAGCGCTCCGTCAACAAGATGCGCGGAGGGGCGGTATAATTCGCAATTAGTAATTATTAATTAGCAATTAGCGATTTGGGAAACGATTGTCTGTAAAAAATACGCCTGGAAGCATTGCTCCAAGCGTATTTTTATAACGGAGACTGCTGGTTTTCCTCGCGCGTCGTTACCGCCCAAGCCAGTTGCAGATGCCATTGAACATGCCCTCGGCGAGCAGCTGCTGGTAGCTGTCGGAGATGAGCTTCTGCTCTTCGGCGGCGTTGCTGAGGTAGCCCATTTCTACCAGCACGGAGGGCGTGGTGGAATAGTTCAGGCTCATGTAGTTGCCGGAGCGGTACTCGCCCGCGTTGCGCGCGCCGGTGCGTTCGAGCATGGCGAGCATAAGGCAGTGCCCGGCCTCGGCGCTGATGTCGCTGTAAGCGCCTTTGTCGCACACCCACATGGAAACGCCGTGGCTGCTGCGGTTGTCGGAACCGTCGCAGTGAATCTGCAGGGCGAGGTCGACCTGCGCGCTGTTCAGCATCATGGCGCGCTGGATGTTGGTGATGTAGACGTCGTTCGCGGTGCGCGTCATGACGACGGTCGCGCCTTCGCTCTCGAGCAGGTCGCGCAGCTTGAGGCTGACCTGCAGGTTGACCTCGTATTCCGGCGTGCGCGTCACGTTGCCGGTCGTGCCCACGCCGACGCGATTGCGCGTCTTGCTCGCGCCGGGGGCGATGGGATCCTGTGTGGTGTCGGCCTTGGTCTGATGGCCGGGATTGATGCCGATGGTCACGCCTTCCAGCCGTTTCTGGCCGGGCGCGCGCACGGTGACCAGCCGCCAGATGACGAAACCGCCTTCAGCCGACGCGACGGCGATCGCCGCCTGGCCCTCCTGAAGCGCCGTGACGAGGCCGCTTTCGTCGACCGAGACGACGGCGGGATCGCTGGAAGCGTACCACACGCGCTTCTCCGTGGCGTCCGCGGGCTGTACGGCGGCGTCCAGCTGATACTGATCGCCCACGCGGGGGTATGCATAAAAGCGACCGATCGAGAGCCCCGTGACCTTCACGCTGGTTACGGTGAGCTTCACCGAGGCGTTCTTCCCGCTGGCCGCCGTGGCCGTGATCACGCAGCTGCCGTCAGCCAAGGCGCGCACGGTGCCGTCCTGTTCCACGGACGCCACGGCAGGATTGCTGCTGCTCCAGAAGAGGCGCTGATCGGTGGCGTTGGCGGGCCTGATCGTCGCTTCCAGACGGGCGGCGTTGTTGCGCGACAGCTTGAGGTGGGAGGCGTTCAGCGTCACCCTGGTCACGGGCTGAACCACCGTGACCGCGCATGAGGCCGTCAGCCCGTTGGAGGCCGTGGCCGTGATGACCGCGACGCCCGGCGCGCGGCCTGTGACCTTGCCGGAGGAGGAGACGCGCGCGACGCTCTCATTGCTGGAGCTCCAGCGGATCTTTTTGTCGCTGGCGTCGGCGGGTTCGACGACCGCGCTGAGACGGCGGCTGTCGTCCCTGTTCAGGATAAAATCGCCATCGCTGATCGTCAGGCCGGTGACGGGCTGGGTCACGGTGAGGCGCATTTCGTCCTTTTTGCCGCTGGACGCGGTTGCGGTGATGGTGGTTTTTCCGGGTCTGAGGGCGGTCACGAGGCCGTTTCCATCCACGACGGCGACGCTTTCGTCGCTGCTCGAAAAGACGAGCGCGCGGTTGGTGGCGTTATCGGGCGCGATTTCCGGCTGAAGCTGATACGACGCGCCGCTGTCCAGCTTCATCGAGGAGGGAAGGTGCACGCGGGTGACGGGCTGCGTGACCGTCACGCGGAGGCGCGCTTCCAATCCGTTCGAGGCTCGGGCGATGACCCATGTTTCGCCGGCTGTTTTTCCGGTGATATGGCCGCCTGAGGAGACGGACGCCACGGCTCTGTCCTCGACGTCGTACCTGACGCTTTTGTCGGTCGCGTCGGTCGGGAATACGGCGGCGGGCATTTTCACGCGCTCGCCGCGATCGACGACGACGCCGCTTTCGGAGAAGGAGATCTCCGTCACGGGCTGGGTCACGGTGAGGCGCAGTTTGTCCTTTTTGCCGTTCGAGGCGGAAACGGTGATGTAGGTCTTGCCGGCCTTGAGCGCGGTGACGAGGCCGTCCGCACTGACCGACGCGACGCTCTCATCCTCGCTGATATAGGTTAGCGTTTTATCGGTGGCGTCGTCGGGCGAGACGACCGGCGCGAGGCGCGCCGTTTGGCCGCGCTCCAGCGTGAGCCTCGATTCAGGCAGCCTGACGCGCGAAACGGGCTGCGTCACGGCGAGCGAGAAGACGTAACACTGGCCGTCCGCGGCCGTCGCGGTGACGGTGGTTTCTCCGGCCCTTCGGCCGGTGACGCGGCCGCGCTTGTCCACCGTGGCCACGTTGGTGTCGGCGCACTGCCACACGGCGTTCCCGGCCTCCGGGGGCAGCGTGAGCGCGACGCGATCCCCGCGTTCCACCGATGCGCCGCCGGCGGACACGTCCGCCAGCGCGGGAAGCGCCAGCGTCAGCGCCAGCGCAAACAACAGGAGAAAACGGCGCGTTGTTTTGATCAGAAGAGGCATTTTCGTCACCTCGCAGAAGCATTCGTCCGATACTGTATTATACCGGCGAAAGGCGCGCGTGTCAAGGAAGCGCGCGGCGGAAGATCGGCGGGCGCTGTGAAAACGATATGTAAAATGTGCCGAGCCCCCTTGCGCGGCGGGCGAAAAGGCATTATACTAAATCCTGTCGCATGATTTATGACAGAAAGGAGGTTTCGGGTATGTTCAAAGCCGTGTTTACCATGAAAGGCCAGGTTGACAACGAAGATATCCGGGGGCTCCGCGTGAAGGAAAGGGCGTCGGTCTGCTGACGCGCGCTTTCCAGAACGGCATCTGTATGCATGAGCCCTCGGACAGACGATCCGAGGGTTCTTTTTAACGCTGAGAGTGGGTGATTGCATTGAAATCGAGACGTATGACCATGATCCGCACGTTCCTTGGCGGCAATGAGGCGCGTTATATCGGCTCCATCGCCGCGGTCGTCGTGAACGTGGCCATTGGCTTTTTGACGCCGCTGGTGCTGGCTGAAACCATCGACGGCATCATCGGCCAGAAGAGGGCGCTGAGCGCGTGGGCCGAGGCGCTGGGCGGACGGGAATTCCTCATCCGCAATCTGTGGATCATGGGCCTGATGATGCTGCTGCTGAGCGTGGTCGGCGGCACGTTTCAGTTCCTGCGCGGCCGCTGGATGGCCGAAGCCTCCGAATCTATCGCGAAGAACATGCGCGACCGGCTGTACCGGCATCTCCAGACGCTGCCCTTCGACTATCACGTGAAGGCGGAAACGGGCGATCTCATCCAGCGCTGCACCAGCGACGTGGAGACCATCCGCCGTTTCCTCAGCTCGCAGGTGATCGAGATGTTCCGCGCCGTGCTGATGATCGGCGTGGCGCTGGTTGTGATGCTGCGCATGAACGTGAAGATGACGCTGATGAGCATGGTGCTCATTCCCTTCCTGTTCGCGTTCGCCTTCCTGTATTTCAAATGGGTCGTGAAGTTTTTCCGCATCGCGGACGAAGCCGAGGGCAAGATGAGCGCGGTGCTTCAGGAAAACCTCACGGGCGTGCGCGTCGTGCGCGCCTTCGGCCGCGAGAAATACGAGGTTGAAAAATACGAAAAAGTCAACGACGATATGTTTCACAAATGGCGGCGCGTCAACGACCTGCTGGCCGTGTACTGGAGCGGCAGCGATCTGCTGAGCATGACGCAGACCGGCATCACGCTGCTTTTCGGCGTGCTGCTGGCCGCGCGCGGCGAGCTGCTGGTTGGCGAGATGACCGTGTTTGTGAGCTATATTTCCATGCTGCTCTGGCCCATCCGCCAGCTGGGCCGCATCCTGTCCGACATGGGCAAGAGCATGGTCGCCTTCGACCGCATCGACGAGATCCTCACCCAGAAGAGCGAGGAGGACGCCCCGGACGCCGTCGACGCACCCATCGACCGCGACATCGAATTCCGCCATGTGGGCTTCGAGTATGAGGCGAAAAACCCCGTGCTGAAGGACGTGGATTTCACCGTAAAAGCCGGCCAGACCGTAGCCATCCTGGGCGCGACGGGCAGCGGCAAGTCGACGCTCATGCTTCTCCTGCAAAGGCTGTACGACGTGAAGCGCGGGGATATCCTCATCGGCGGCGTGAGCGTCTCAAAGATCCGCAAGAAGCACTTGCGCAGCCGCATCGGCCTGGTGCTGCA
>JAFZRB010000265.1 GCA_017620115.1 Clostridia bacterium
GGCGACGCATACCACATAAAGCAGACCGTTAGGATCAGCAACATCCGGGCGGAATGTTTCCCACACGAAGAAATATATCTATATATATCTGATTTCGATCAAAAGCTTAAATTCGATCACATGGGAATTTAAGCTGCATCATATGTCAGTTATAATGTCAGTTATAGAGAGATAAACAAAAACAAATAGGATTTTCCGAATGAAATCCGGGAAACGGTAATTGCACTTGTTGTGGTTGCAATCGTAGGATACCACAACATATAGTATATCGGCGCACAAAAATACCCCATATCTTGTTCGATATGGGGTTCTGGCGGAGAAGCCGGGATTTGAACCCGGGCGACGCTCATCGCATCCTACTCCCTTAGCAGGGGAGCCCCTTCGGCCTCTTGGGTACTTCTCCAGGCTATGAATTTTTGGCGGAGAGAGAGGGATTCGAACCCCCGGTGCCTTTCGGCATCACTGGTTTTCAAGACCAGCGCCTTCAACCACTCGGCCATCTCTCCGTAACCAGCGAATATCATTTTACAACATGCGGCTTGCAAAGTCAAGGGGACGGGGTTTATTTAACATTCCCCGCAGCGGGGATAATTAACCGGTTTAATTGACCGGTTCCTGTTCCTCAGCCCCAGGCGACGACGCGCCGGCGATTTGCTTTTGATCGCCGGCGCGTCCGGAAACTATTGCTGGTTCAGCACACGACGGCCCCAGGAGAAATGCTCCTTATAATAGCCGCTCGCGAGCGAATTGATGACCACTTTGCCAGCCGAGCTGCTGGCATGAATGAAGTTCAGGTCGCCGATGTAAATGGCGGCGTGGTCGCTCAGGTCGGCGTCGGTGGTGTTCGTGTTGAAGTAGATCAGGTCGCCCAGCTGCAGATCGCTGATTTTGGCGATCTTCGGGTAGGTGTCGTCGTAGCCCTGCATGTAGGCCGTGCGCTTCAGCGTGTAGCCGAATTGTTTGTAGCAGTAGTAAGTCAGGCCCGAACAGTCAAAATAGGGCGGGGCCTGATGCGCGTAGATATACGTGCAGCCCAAATACTGCTTGGCCAGCGCGACCAGTTTCTCCGCGGTTGTATAATCTGTGTCGCGAATAACCGCGCTCGCCGGATTGGAGGGCACGACTACCGCGTTCTGCGTCGGCGCGGGCGCGACCGTGTTTCCGGCTGCCGGAGCCGTCTGCGCGTATAGCGCGGCAAGTGTCTGCGGACCGGCGACACCGTCGGCCGTCATGCCCGCGGCCGTCTGGAATGCCTGAACAGCCGCCTTTGTCTTCGCGCCGAAATCACCGTCCGCGCCGCTGGTCATATAGCCCAGCTCGCGCAGCCGCGCCTGCATGGCCTTCACGGCGTCGCCCTTGTCGCCCTCCTGCAGCGTCGATGAGCTGGCCGCGGGCGCATTCTGGGCGTACAGCGCCGTCCAGGTCGTGGCGCCGACGATACCGTCCGCCGTCAACCCGGCCGCCGTCTGGAAAGCCGTCACGGCGGCCTGCGTCAGTACGCCGAAGTTACCGCCGACGCTGCCTTTGAAGTAGCCCAGCGCCTGCAGGCGGGTCTGCAGCACGGTCACGTCGCTGCCCGAGTCGCCGTATTTCAGCGTTGGATACGCGCTGATCGAGGTGGTGGGCGTTATGACCACGTTGTCGTTTGAAATGTGACTCGGCGCGGTGATGGTGCCGTTGTTAACCGTACCCGCGCCGCTCTGGTAGGCGGCGTTCAGCGCAGTCAGCGTCGCTGAGCCTGCCGCGCCGTCGGCAGTCAGTCCCTTTGCCTTCTGGAAGGCGATCACGGCGGCCTTTGTGCTCGCGCCGAATACGCCGTCCGCAGAGCCCGAGAGATACCCCAGCGCGATCAGCTTCTGCTGCAGCGCCTTCACGGCGTCGCCCCGGCTGCCTTCCTTGAGCATGGACGCCGCGTCGACGGCGGCGATGGCGCTGCGGATGGCAGCGAGCGTGGACGCGCCGGCCGCGCCGTCGGCCGACAGGCCGCTGGCCGCCTGAAACGCGCGCACGGCGTTTTTCGTGGCCGTGCCGTAAACGCCGTCGGCCTCGCCGGTGAGATAGCCCAGCTGAATCAGGTTCTGCTGCAGCGCCTTCACGGCGTCGCCCGACGACCCTTTTTTGAGCAGCGCATCGGCGCCAGTCTGAGTATTCTGCGCGGCAATGGCGGCGTCGACAGCCGACAGCGTCTTCGCGCCGGCTGCGCCGTCGGCGGTCAGGCCGTTCGCCTTCTGGAAGGCCGTCACGGCGGCTTTCGTGCTGCCGCCGTATATGCCGTCCGCCGCGCCGGAAAGATACCCCAGCCTGATCAGCTTTTGCTGCAGCGCCTTTACGGCGTCGCCCCGGCTGCCCTCCTTGAGCGTGCCGGCCTGCGTCTGAACCGGTTCGGGCGTCGCGGCCGGCGCGGGCGTCGTTACGGCGACCGGAGCGGGCGTCGTTATGACAGCCGCGCTGCCGGACGCGGTCAGGCGCGCGTATTCCGCGGCGATATAGCCCGTGCCGCCGTTATGGCTCACCTGCAGCCAGCCGCCGCTCATGGCGCTCACGGACAGCTCCGCGCCGCGGCGGACCAGGCCGAGCGACGCGCCGGTGGACGCGGGTTCCGCGCGCACGTTCAGCTTGTCGGCCGTGACGACGGCGGTCAGCGAGCCGCCGCCGGAAAGAATGCCGGACAGCTCGGCGTATTCGGCGGACACATAGCCCGTTACGCCGTTGGCGCTCACCTTGAGCCAGCCGTCGGACGTGGATTCGAGCAGCGTCAGCTCAGACCCCTGCCGCAGCACGGCGAGTATGGCCGATTCCGTATCCGGCTGGGCGCGGACATTGACTTTTTTTGCGGTGATCGTATAGATCGCGGTGGCGGCGCGGGCGGGCATGCCGGACAGTCCCAGCAGCAGAACCAGCAGGAACGCCAGAGCGCGCGTATAGCGGTATAAACGCTTTCCATGAGAACGCACTGAATTCACCTCCGTGTGTACTCTCTATTATATTGCAAATATATTTCAAAATCAAGTGAAAAGGAAATATTTGTCACATATTTGAACCTGTATACAGAAATTTATCATGCGCGTAATATGAATCGGCGCTTACGCGCCGCATAAATCTGCAAAACGCCTTGCATAATCGGGCGTTTTATCGTATAATACAGGGCATATTATTCATTGAATCATCGAATGGAGGACACGCGCATGACGCTTAAAGGCAGGAGTTTCCTGAAGCTCTTGGATTTCACCCCGGAGGAGATCGGCTACCTCATCGACCTGGCCGCCGATCTGAAGGCAAAAAAGAAGGCCCGTATTCCCCACGACACCCTGCGCGGGCGCAACGTCGCGCTGATCTTCGAGAAGACCAGCACGCGCACGCGCTGCAGCTTCGAGGTGGCGGCCTACGACCTGGGCATGGGCGTGACCTACCTCGACCCCTCGGGCTCGCAGATCGGCAAAAAGGAATCCATCGCCGACACCGCGCGCGTGCTGGGCCGCATGTACGACGGCATCGAATACCGCGGCTACGGCCAGGAGATCGTAGAGGCGCTCGCGAAATACTCCGGCGTGCCGGTGTGGAATGGCCTCACGAACGAGTTCCATCCCACGCAGGTGTTGGCGGACTTCCTCACCATCCGCGAGCATTTCGGCCGCTTGAAAGGCATTAAGCTGGTCTATATGGGCGACGCGCGCTACAACATGGGTGACTCGCTCATGGCGGGCTGCGCCAAGATGGGCCTGAACTTCACCGCCTGCGCGCCGGAGAAATACTTCCCCGACCCCGCGCTCACCGAAACCTGCCGCGCCGTCGCGGCGGAAACCGGCGCGACGATCCGCTTCGAGACCGATCCCCTGGCGGCGGTGAAGGGCGCGGACGTGATCTACACCGACGTGTGGGTGTCCATGGGCGAGCCCGACGAGATCTGGGCCAAGCGCATTGCCCTGCTGAAAGACTACCAGGTCAACAAGGCCCTCATGGCCAACGCCAAGCCCGAGGCCATCTTACTGCACTGCCTGCCCTCCTTCCACGACCTCAACACCGGCATCGGCCGCGAGATGGGGCTGCGGTTCGGCCGCGAGGATATGGAAGTCACCGACGAGGTGTTCGAAGGCCCGCAGTCCATCGTGTTCGACGAGGCCGAGAACCGCATGCACACCATCAAGGCGGTCATGGCGGCGACGATGCCGTAAAAAAATCAGGTGATGGGGCTGCCGCACAGTCTCCACAAAAAGGAATCAGGACATTCGGCCCTGCGAGAGCAGCGGCGGAATGTCCTGATTTGTTGTAAAAGTAGACTGCAAAGAAAAACTCGCCGCTCTATGCGTCCATGATCTTTGGCTCTTCACGGAAAATGTCCGCTGTCTTTTTCTGAAACCCCGTCGCGTCTGTGCTGACGGCGCGCTCACTTACGAGAGGCTGATCGAATGGATGTCGCCGTAGAGCTCGCACTTCATCGACTTATCGGTGAGCGACACCTTTTTCCCATCCGCCGTGATCGTCTGGCGCGTCAGGTTCCGGGCGAGAAGCGTCGGCGTCTCCGGGCAGGCGTCCTTCTCCATCGGCCGGCTGAAATTGACCAGCTCCACGTTTTTGCAGTGTTCCTCAAGATCGATCAGCGCCAGGGTTTGGCGCGCGGACTCCGTGTAGAACGCGGTCATGTTCGTTATGACCACGTCGGACACATCGCCCACGCCGTTAGGCGCGCTGGTTTCGATCAGCAGGGGCGACCGGCAGTAGCGCAGGGCGTCCATATTGATTGCCATGCAGCGGCAGCCCGCGTAAAGGTTTTCGATGCGGATGTGCCTGATGGGAGCGGTGATCGATGACATACGGATCGCCGTATGACAGTCCTCGGCATAGATGTCTTTGCAGGTGATGTTCTCGATGGGCCCGCAGGTCAGACCCCGGTTTTCCTGCCGCTGGATGGAATCGTCGGCGTTGAATGCCAGAAGGTCGTCGTTGGTCTGTCCCTTCGTGATGGCACGCACGTTTTCCACCAGCCCATTCCGGCAGTAACCGCTGAAATGCACGCCGTCCTGATTGTTTCCGAGCATATCGGAAGCGAAGCGGATATCGCGTATCACGAAATCCCTCACCCGGCCCAGCCGGATGTAATAGGCCACGGGATTGGTGATGGTCATGTCGAGCAGCCTGAGCCCCTTCACGGTAACGAAGTTCAGGCACGCGCCGCTGGTGGATCCTATTTCAAAAATATCGTTGCTCTTCCTGTTGAACTCCCGGCTGAAGCCGCCGTCCCAAACGCCGCCCTCGATTGTGATGTCCTCGTTGCCGTCCTCCGTGTCGGCGTTTGTCATGAGAAAATCCGTCTGCGTCATCGGGCGGCTGGCGACAAATATCACGCGCGCTCCGGCGTCGGCATGGATATGCCGGTGAGATGGGATCTGCAGAGGCGCGTCGATCATATACGTTCCCGCGGGAACGAGAATATCCTTTTCGCCCGCGTCCAGCGCCGCCTGAATGGCGGAATAATCGTTGGACACGCCGTCTCCTTTTGCCCCGTAAGACAGAATGTTGATCATGCTGAACCCTCCCAATGCGTTTTGTCGTTTTTACACAGGACAGTCGCCGCTCTGTTGCGAAAACCCGAACCGCGTCGACGAAAGGCATTGTGTCATATCCTGATGAAAAAGCATTCCTTTTCGGCGTTCCTGGAAAATCGGGGCTTTCTGCCTGCTGATATGATCGATGCGTTCCTATTTCGCGACAACCTCCATGCGGAATTTGAAGGTCTTCGGCTCCTTCAGCCACAGCTTGTATTGATCCAGCGCTTCCGGCCCGCAGGATGCGGAGCCGAGGCCAGTCTGCGCCAGGTCTATGTCCACGATCGTGCTGTCCGTGCGTTCCAGCTGATACTCATGCCACGCTTCGGTGAGCTGCGCGTCGGTGTAATCATGCGCCGTGAACGTGAACGGATTGCTGATGGCCGAGAACTTCAGGCCGGAGCCGCGTTGATTGGTCACCGTAAGCTCTCTTGTGTCGGTGCGCGCGCCGTTTTCCTGCATACGGGCATAACTGGTGTGCATATCCTCCACGCCGGCCTCATACCAGCCGATGTCAGAGGCCCAGTTCCTGTCGATGTAATTCTCCTCCGGACCGCGCCCAAACCAGGCGACGGTTTTGCAGGCGGGGTTGACGCCCATCGTCACGCCCAGGCGGGGCCACCAGAACGGCTCGCTCGTGTTCGGATACGGCAATTCTTTGTAAGTGGTTTCCACATCCACTTTACCGTCGCCGTATACGGTGTACGTCTGCGCGGTATCCAGCACCACCAGGTTCGGATTCGCGCCCCAGCGCTGATGGAACACAAGCGTAATCCGGCCGTCTTCCTCGGCAATGACAGGCTCGTCGATGTTGCGCGGAGCCAGACGGTCGATGCCGCGGGCCAGCCACTTGCGCGTCGCGCCGAAGCCAAAGCCCGTATCGTTGTCCAGCGGCGCTCTCCAGAAGTTCTGGCGCACAGGCCGGTTCAGGTAATCGCAGCCGCAACGGCTGAATTTCACGAGCTCGCCGTGCAGGAGGTCGAAGGCGAGGGAGAAGTCCAACCCTTCGACGATATACTCCAGGCCTTCCCTGCGCCCCCTGAGCGCCGCGGAGGTATCGGCCTCTTCCACGAGCAGACCTTCGTTGAGAACGAATTGCTCCGAAGCCACTTCAAAACCGGCGTCCGCCCACAGATTGCCTTTCTTCAGGGTAAAGCGCAGATTCAGGAACGCCTCGCCCTCCGGCGCTTCGGCGGGAATGTCATAGGTTTCGGTCGTACCGGGCTTCTGCGCGTCTATGTCCAGCGCGCCGCCAGCCAAAACCCTGTTGTCCTGCACAAGTTCCCACCGGCCGGTCACTTCATCGGACAGGAACTGATAATGGCTGATCACGTCGATTCGCAGCGGTTTTGCGCTGTTCAGCGCGAAATACAGCGGCTGATAGGCTTTCTTGAGCTCGACCATCGCCGGATGCGGGGTTTTGTCAGAAGCGAGCAGGCCGTCGTTGCAGAAGTTGCCGTTGGCGCCCTGCACCTCATATGGCATGCCGTAGTCGTTTCCGCCCGCCCAGTACATTTTGCCGTCTTCCGTATAGGCTCTCAGCCCGTGATCCTGCCACTCCCAGACGCAGCCGCCCAGAAGCTTCGGGTATTTGTAGATCAGCTCCCAGTACTCCTTCAGGTTTCCGGGGCTGTTGCCCATGCTGTGGGCGTATTCGCACACGAAGAACGGGCGGTCGTCATCGTGGTTCGCGTAACGCTCCAAAAGGCCGATCTCCGGGTACATGACGGACTCAAAGTCCACGCACGGATCCCACGGCGTCTTCTCGCGGGCTTCCCGCATGGCGTACATCTTGGCCGGATCCCTCATGACTTCTTCCATGTTGAAACGGGGCATTTCGCGGGCCGCCTCGTAATGAACCATCCGGCCGTCCAGCGCCTTGGCGGCTTTGGACGCGGCGCGGTGGTTATCGCCAAAGCCGGACTCGTTGCCCAGCGACCAGGCGATCACGCAGGCATGGTTGCGGTCGCGATGGACCATGCGCTCTACGCGGTCCGTATAGGCGTACTGCCAGTTCGGGCTCTTCGAGAGCATGCTCCAGTCGATGGCCGTCATGCCGTGGCACTCGATATCGGCCTCATCCAGCACATACAGGCCGTATTCGTCGGCCAGATCATAAAAGTAGGGGTCGCTCGGATAATGGCTGGTGCGCACAAAGTTCACGTTATGCCGCTTCATCAGCAGAACGTCTTCCAGAAGCGCCTTTCGGCCAACAGCCCAGCCGGTATCGG
The DNA here is from genome assembly GCA_017620115.1 of Clostridia bacterium. Lineage (GTDB taxonomy): Bacteria > Bacillota > Clostridia > Christensenellales > Aristaeellaceae > Firm-10. The sequence continues at coordinate 7,775 of JAFZRB010000265.1, forward strand.
TATTGGTGTCGTGATGATTGACGCCGCGCGCCTTGATGGCCATGCCGTTGACCAGCACCTCGACGCCGCGGCGCTCGACCGTGCGGAAACCGACGCGAACCGGCACGTAAACGCCGCCCGCTTCCACGATCAGGGTGTAGAGGTATGGATCCTCCGCGCTCCACAGGCGCGGGTTTTCGATCGTCATGTCAAAGGCCTCGCCTGCGGCCTCGCCAACGACGGTCCTGCCGTCGTAGAGCCTGGCCCTGACGGAAGCGCCTTTCACCTCGGCGTGCAGATGGCCGTACATATCCGCCTGAACATAGATGTCTTCAATGTATTCGTTCTTCGGCGTTGCCAGCAGGCTGACGTTCCGGAAGATGCCGGACATGTGATACATATCCTGGATCTCCAGATAACTGCCGTCGCAAAAGCGCAGGACGCTTACAGCCAGCAGATTCCTGCCCGGCTTCACCGCGTCGGTGATATCGAACTCCGCCGTCATGTGCGAGCCTTTGGAAAAACCGATCTCGCGCCCGTTCACATACACAAAGAACATGGAGCCGACGCCTTCGAAGCGGATGACGACGCGCTTGTCTTCCATGGCCTTCGGCAGGGTGAACGCGCAGCGGTACAGGCCGGTGTCGTTGTCCTCCGCGACATACGGCGGCTCGACCGCGAACAGATACGGAGAGCCGGAGTAGGTGGGCTTTCCGCCGAACCCCTGCATCTGCCAGCAGCCCGGCACGGTGATCCTCGACCAGGTATGATCCGGTACGTAGTCTTCTTTCACATACGCCGGATCGACGCGCAAAGGTGTGTCTGCCAGCGAAAAGTCCCAGACGCCGTTCAGAAGCTTATAATAGGTGGACTTTTCCTCCTGATACCGCAGGGCCTTCTCTTCGGAATCGTAATAGTAGAATCCTGCGCGTGCCGGCAGGCGGTTCTGATGCTGTACCGACGGGTCTTCCCAAACGCGGCGCATATCCATTCCTCCTCGTTAAATCAGTACATTTCTGATACACATCAGTTTTCCAGCTGGTTTTATTATATCTGGAAAAATGCGCGTGCGCAAGTCCGCGGGAATAAAATAACGGAATGATATGAACCGTCCGGCATACGGTCATTCCGCGTGGACAACACTCCGCAAACCGCGCCTCATGGGACTCTCAGCATGCCATCCGCCGTTGCCCCATTGCGCCCTTAAAATGACGGTATCGCCTCCGCGGACGAGTCATTCTATCACGGCCTGGATGGCGGCCGCCGGCACCTCCTTGGGATCGACACCGCGGAGCGCCGCCAGCGCGGCCGCCACGCCGGCCGCCTCTCCCATGGCCACGCACATGGGCATCACGCGATAGTTGGAATGAGCCATGTGCGTGCCGGAGATGTTGCGCCCCGCTAACAGCAGACCGTCCACGCCGGCAGGCAGCAGGCAGCGGTAAGGAATGGAGTAGTAGTTGTCCTTCGGGTAGTATTTCTGAACGCCGGTCTTGTCCAGGCTGGCCCCGGTGAGGTTGTGCACGTCGAAGTTGAAGCGCGCCTCGCGCACCACCCAGTCCTCGAACAGCGTGCAGTTCAGGATATCCTCCTTCGTCAGCGTGTACAGGCCCTTGAAATGCCGTGTTTCGCGAACGCCCAGCAGCGACGCGGAGCTGATGAGGAAGCAGTTCTCATAACCCGGCACGTACTCCCGCAGGAAGGCCACGATGGCGTTCAGCTGGCTGCGGCAGACCTGCTCGCCCTTCGTGAGGCTCTGGGCGTCGGTGCCGTCGATGTCGATGCTGTTGGTCATGTTGCAGGTGACCACGCCGGGAAGCGTGCTCCGGTAGAGCAGCACATGACCCGCCGGGAAGGGCAGCTTCTCCCTGGCCAGCGCCTGCAGCTCGCCCTTGGGCGTGTCCACCGTGGTCTCGAAGGAACCGGGGAACACCGCGCGGCTGTAATCCACGCCCGCCACCTTGAACATGATGGTGACTGGCTGCATCAGGCCGTCGCCCTCGCGGCCCTTGTGGTATTCCACGCCGGCGTCCGCCGCGATGTCGCCGTCGCCGGTCGCGTCGACGACCTCCTTCGCCATGATCGCCTGCCTGCCGGACTTGCTCTCCGTGATCACGCCCTTCACCCGGCCGTCTTCCACGATCGCGGCGCAGGCCATGGTGTACAGCCGCAGCTCAACGCCCGCCTCGACCAGCATGTCGAGGCAGAGCGTTTTCAGCTGTTCCGTGTCGATGGTCACGGTGCGCACGCCTTTCTGATCGCCTTCGTTGCGCTCGGCCATGCGAGAGAGCAGCTCCTCGTAGAAGCGGCTCTTCACGGAGCCGGTGAAATGGCTCATCATGCCGATGGTCGCGATGCCGCCCACGGCGCCGGCCGTTTCGATCAGGATGACCCTGACGCCCTGGCGCGCGGCGTTGATCGCGGCGGAGAAGCCCGCCGGCCCGCCGCCCACGACCAGAACGTCGGTTTCGGCGGCGACAGGAATCTGCCGGGCGGGTTCATAATAGTACTTTTGCATGTTCATTCCTCCCATTCACTCCGCTCACCGGCGGGCCATTTTCTCATAGCACTCGTTGTACCACAGCGCGTTCTCCACCGGCGTGTTCGCCGGAATGTGGTTGCCCACGGCCATCACGAATCCCGGACAGCGCTTTCCGATGTCCATACAGCGCTTTACTTCGTTGTAGATGTCCTCCCGGCTGCCGCGGAACAGGATCGAGGTGTCCGCGTTGCCCACGAACACGTGCGTCTTCCCGTATTTCTCCGCGATGTACTTCATGTCGGTAACGGGCTCCATCACGAAGCCGTTCACCCCGCAGGCAGCCACGTCGTCGATGTACTCCGTGTAGTCGCCGTCCGCCGTAAACAGGATCTTCTTGCCCGCCTCGTGCAGGGGGGCCAGCAGGCGCTTGTAATTGGGAAACACGAATTCCCGGTAGAACGCCGGGGCCAGGAAGCCCCCGTTGCCCCAAACGAAATCGTCGTGCACCATGACCACCGGCGACTTGCACTTCGCCAGCGCCTCGAAGTAATAGCCGATCCAGCGGCAGTAGCGGTCGATGAACGCGCCGAACGCCTTCGGATCGAGGCCCGCCGCCATGAGCAGCGTGTCCCAGCCCAGCAGCTCCAGCACGCCGGATATGCAGGTCACATAGACGCCGTTCATGCACAGGCATTCCTCCGGAAAGACGCTCTGCTGCCAGGCCAGCTTTTCGTCGAACCGGCGGACGATGGCGGCGACATCCGGCGTGCCGTGCGCCTCGAACAGATCGTAGTCGTACACGTCCTCCGGGTCGTCAAAGAGCTGGGTGATATGAGCGTTGTAGTCCGAGCCGTCGGCGTTGTAGACCGCGTGACCCATGTCGGTGCACTGGCCGTTGAAGATGTCCTTGTAGATGTCGGTGTTCCACTGCATGGCGTAATGCCAGGCGCGCATGAATGCACAGCTGGCGCGCCGGCGCTCCTCGTCCGTGCTGTCCTGGTCGATGCGGATGCCGGTCACGCGCTCGATCAGCGGCCAGTGAGCGGCGGCGGAGTACTCGGTGCGCGGCACCATGGGCGTCATTTCCATATTCAGAGCGGCGAGCATAGCGTCTGCTGGCATAGACAGTCCTCCTCAACCTTCCTTTTCCCTATTATAACCGCCGCGCGCTTCCCCGGCAACCCCCGCGTTTGACTTGTTTCATTCATCTGCCGCGCCGGACGCCTTCTTCCGGAGAGGTTCGGGAGATACTTTTTTTATGCAAGGGCTGGCATTTGCGGCGCGGTTGTGCTATTATCTAGCTGGGATTTATAGACTGGGCCGCTGCGGGCGGCTGAACCGTTTTCGACAGAATACGAAGAAGAGGAAGAAAAGCCATGTGGAAGAATAAACTCTGTATGGGTTTGATGCAGACCATTGGAACCGAGCGACTGGAGTTGGAGAACGAAATACATCTGCTTCATGAAACCGGATTTGAAGGCTTTTTCAGCGGCTGGAGCGGATTGGATGGGCTGAAGCGGTGCCGGGCTGCCGCTGATGCCGAGGGAATGGCGTATCAGTCTGTGCACGCGCCATTTGGAAAAGCCCGTGATTTTTGGCATGGCAGTCCTGAAGCGGCTCAGGCTGCGGTTGACGAACTGATCCATTGCCTGGAGGATTGCGCGGAAGTCCGGGCGCCGATCATGGTGGCGCATGTGTTCATCGGTTTTGAAGATCATACGCCAAACCGGAGAGGCCTGGATTATTACGAGAAGGTCGTTCGGCGCGCCGCTTCGCTGGGGGTGAAAATCGCCTTCGAGAACACGGAGGGCGAAGAATATCTCGACGCAGTAATGCAAATGGCGTCAGCCTATGAAGACTGTGTGGGATTTTGCTGGGATACCGGACATGAGTTGTGCTATAACTGGTCGCAGGACATGCCCGGAAAATATCCCGGCCGTTTGCTGGCCACGCACATCAACGACAACCTTGGCATCCGGGATTACGGGGGCCGGATAACGTGGATAGACGACCTGCATCTGCTGCCCTTTGACGGCGTTTGCGACTGGCAAAACGTCGCTGCGAGACTTGCCGGTTTCACCGGGCCGCTGACGTTTGAACTGTCAACCCAGTCCAAACCGGGCAGGCATGAGAATGATAAATACGCGCGCATGTCCGCGGCTGAATATCTGGCGGAGGCCTATAGCCGTGCCTGCCGCGTCGCGACCCTCGTTCAGAGATCCCGTGAAAAAAGCGCGCCTGTAACCGCGCAATGAAGATAACCTGTCCCGACATATACGGGAGGATAAATCCAAACAGGCCCTCATGGATGCGAACCGGTATGCGAAGCCCGTTTGAGCGCCCGGACAGAAGCGCGAACCTGAACTCAGCCCTGTTCAAGGTGATCGGCTGGGCTTGATCTTTTTTTCTGTTTATTGTATAATATTCCCGATTCCGGCCGGAACAGCAGATACTGTATGACAACGATTCCGGCGGCATGATGCCGGCAATACCCCGGATCATGGGGGACGCATATGGAACGGTATTTTTTGGGAATAGATCAGGGAACGACGGGCACGACTGCGCTGCTGCTCAATCACCGATGGGAAGTGGCCGCGGTCAAGACCGTTGAGCACGCGCAGATATACCCGAAACCGGGCTGGGTGGAGCACGATCCGGAAGAAATATGGAATGCGATTCAGACCGCTGCCTTCGGCGTTCTCCAGGCGGCGGGCGTATCGCCTTCCCAGGTTGTTTCCATCGGTATCGACAACCAGGGCGAGACTTGCATGGTCTGGAACCGAAAGACGGGCAGGCCGGTCTGCAACGCCATCGTCTGGCAGGACCGGCGCACGGCGGAATATGCGGATGTTCTGAAGGAAACATACGGCCGGATGATCAAAGAGAGAACCGGACTCGGCCCGGACGCTTATTTTTCAGCGACAAAGCTGAAATGGATACTCGACAACGTCGAAGGCGTCAGAGACATGATCGACAAGGGCGAGATCCTGGCCGGCACACTGGATGCATACATAATCTGGCGGTTTACCGGCGGCAGGGCTTTCGTGACGGATCCCTCCACAGCGTCGCGAACCATGATGATGGATCTGAAAACAGCTGAGTGGGATCAGGAATTGCTCGACATTTACGGCATTCCAAGGGAGATTCTCCCTGAAATCCATGATTCCGTTGAGATTTACGGCTATACGACGAGCGAAACGTTTTTCGGAGAAAGGAAGCCTGTCGCCGCGTCCCTGACCGACGCGTTGGCGGCCCTGCTGGCGCAGGGCTGTCTTGACGCTGGCGATATCAAGACGAGTTATGGAACCGGCTGCTTTATGTACACCAACCTCGGGAATACGATCAGATATTCGGATAACCTCATCACTGTATGTTCATGGCGGATTGGCGGAATGATCAATTACGCGTTCGACGGCGGCGTGTATATAGCCGGCGCGGCTGTGCAGTGGCTGAGAGACAAAATACGCCTGATCGGGAACGCCGCCGAAACAGAGATGATTTCCCAGTCTGTGCCGGATACGGGAGGCGTGTATTTTGTTCCCGCATTTGCGGGACTGGCGGCGCCATATTGGGATCAGTATGCCAGAGGCGCGATCGTGGGTATTACAGGCGGTACGACAAGCGCGCATATTGTGCGCGCGACGCTTGAATCCATCGCGTTTCAGGTGTATGATAATGCCATGGCGATGAGAGAAGCGTCGGGTTATGGCTTTTCCGCCATGAAGGTGGACGGCGGGCCGGTCGCGAATCGGTTTCTCATGCAGTTTCAGGCGGACATTCTTGCGGCGCCTGTCGATGTGCCCGTCGTGATGGAAATGACTCCGTTTGGCGCGGCGTGGGCGGCTGCGCTCGCCGTGGGCGAGTTCAGCGGCATTCAGGATATAAGAAGCGTGTGGAAGCTTCAGCGCCGTTACGAGCCGCGCATGAGTGACGGGGAGCGGGAGGACAGACTGGAACAATGGCATCGCGCGGTGGAACGCGCGAGGGGCTGGATCATTCCGGACAGAGAAAAGAGGAGAGGATAAGCGAATGTATAACGCAGACGTAGTGGTCATCGGCGCTGGCGCGGTCGGCACGGCGATCGGCCGGGAGCTCGCGAAGTACAAAGTACGCGCCATTGTGGTGGACAAGAGGGACGATGTGGGCGGCGACGCGTCGAAATCGAACAGCTCCATCATCTGCAGCGGAGCGGATTGTCCGCCGGAGACGCTCGAGTCGGAACTGTGTCGTTCCGAACGGCTCATGATCGAACGGGTCGTCAAGGAATTGGATGTGCCGTTCCGCGTCTGCGGCGCCATCATGCCCGCGATCACGCAGCAGCAGATGGACGCGCTGCCGGAAATATACAACGACGCCTACAGGAACCATGTCTATGACGTAGAGTTTGTTTCACCGAAGCAGATCCTCGAAATGGAGCCTGAAGTGAATCCCGCGGTTCTCGGCGGGCTCTATATTCCCGGCGACGCCGTGATAGACCCGTTTCTGTTTGTGGCCGCACAGGCGGAAAATGCCGCCGAGAACGGCGTTCAGTTCCTTCTGAACGCGGAGGTGAAGGATATCGTCGTCGAGAACGGCGCCGTAGAACGGGTTGAGACGACGGCGGGTTCCATCAAGACGAAGTACGTGATCAATGCCGCCGGTCTGTTCTGCGACGAAATCGCCGAAATGGCCGGGGAGAGAGACGGTTTTGTGGTAAAGCCGCGCAAAGGGCAGTTCTTTATCCTGGACAAAAACACGCCTGTCAGGATTTCGCACATCATCTATCCGATTCCGACGCCTGAAAGCCGCGGCAAGCTCCTTCTGGAAACGGTGCATGGCAACATCCTGCTCGGCCCGACCGCCGAGGATCTCGAGGACAAGGAAGACCACAGCGTGACGGCGGAAGAGCTCGAAGGGGTCGAACGCGACTGCCGGCGGCTCGTTCCGAATATTCGCGTGCAGGATGCCATCACGCAGTACTGCGGCCTGCGTCCCAACCGGATCCCCGCGGGCTACAACATTGGATTCGGCAAAAAGACCAAGGGATATTTCGGCATCACGGGCGTGCGTTCGACGGGTGTTTCCTCATCGCTCGGCGTCGCGAAATACGTGATCTGGCAGTTCCGCAAGAATGGCATCAACTGGGAGAGAAACTTTGATTTCTCGCCAACGCGCAAAGGCATCGTCCGTTTCAGCGAACAGACGCCCGAACGGAAGGCTGAGCTGATCAAGGAGAACCCGCTGTATGGGCGAGTGATCTGCCGGTGTGAGACCGTGACGGAAGCTGAAATTGTGGAAGCGATTCATCGCTGCGCAGGGCCGAGAACGGTGGACGCCGTCAAACGGAGGGTGCGCGCCGGCATGGGCCGCTGTCAGGGCGGTTTCTGCGCGCCGAAAGTCATAGAGATCCTCGCGCGGGAGCTTCATGTGCCTGCGGAATCCATTGAGAAGAATCTGCAGGGGTCATATATGCTGACCGGCAAGGTGCGCAACGGAGAGGAGACTGCTGAATGAAAGAGCTGAATTATGATGTCACCGTGATCGGCGCGGGCCCGGCCGGGCTTGCCGCCGCGGGAGCCGCGAAGCGGAACGGCACGGAGAAAGTCCTGATCGTTGAGCGGGATACAGACTGCGGAGGAATCCTTCAGCAATGCATTCATTCGGGATTCGGCCTGACGTATTTCAACGAGGAGCTGACCGGTCCCGAATACGCAAGTCGGTTCATAAAGAGCGCGCGTGAAAAGGGCGTCGATATCCTGCTCGACACAATGGCGCTTTCCGTCGATCAGGCTGGAATCGTTGTCTGTTCCAACCCCCAGGACGGCATCGTCACGGTGCGGACGAAGGCTGTCGTGCTTGCGATGGGCTGCCGCGAGCGCACGAGAGCGAATCTGAGGATACCGGGTACGAGGCCGGCGGGCATTTATACCGCCGGAACGGCGCAGAGGCTGATCAACCGTCAGAATGAAATGGTGGGCCGGGAGGTCGTGATACTGGGTTCCGGCGACATCGGCATGATTATGGCCCGAAGGCTGACGCTGGAAGGCGCGAAAGTCAAAGCGGTCGTCGAAATCATGGATTATCTGGCCGGCCTGACGCGCAACAGGGTTCAGTGCCTGGATGATTTCGGAATCCCGCTGCTTCTGCGCCACACGGTGACGCGCATTCACGGCAACAGGCGCGTCGAAGCCGTGACGGTTTGCGAAGTGGATCAGAACAGAAAGCCGATCCTGTCGACGGCGCAGGACATCAGCTGCGATACGCTGCTGCTCTCGGTGGGGCTGATTCCGGAAAACGAACTGACGCGGGCCTGCGGCATCGCCATCGACCCCGTTACAAACGGACCTTCGGTCAATCAGTTCATGCAGACATCCGTTTCCCGGGTTTTTGCCTGCGGCAACGTCGTGCATGTCAATGATCTTGTCGATAACGTGTCACAGGAGAGCGAGAAGGCCGGCGCGTCCGCGGCGCTGTACGCGCAGGGGAAGCTGCCCGAAGCGGCGTCTGAAATCCCCTGCGCCGCCGGAGAGGGGATACGCTATGTATGCCCGCAGACCATCGTTCCCGTGCCGGAAGGCGGCGTGAGGCTGTGCTTCCGTGTGCTCAGGCCCGGAAAGGATGTGACGCTCACAGCCCTGCAGGGCGATGAGATTCTGACGTCCAAAAAGGCAAGGCGCGTCAGCCCGGGTGAAATGGAACACCTGGATATTGACATGGCAAAGCTCACCGGAGAAGGAATCCGGATTGTCGCAAAGGAGGCGGTATCCGTATGAGAGAACAGCTTGTCACCTGCACCGTCTGTCCGCTCGGATGCTCGATCACTGTGAAGGGCGAGGCGGATAAAATAGAATCGGTCGAAGGTTTTACCTGCAAACGTGGGGAACAGTATGCGCGCGATGAATTCATCTGCCCGAAGCGGACGCTGACGACCACCGTCCGGCTGACCGGTTCGACGGAGCCGCTGCTCCCGGTGCGCTCGTCCGCGCCCGTGCCGAAGGATCTGATTCCATCCTGCATGAAAATCATTCGCGGCCTGAGCGTCGCGGCGCCGGTATCCGATCATCAGGTCATAGTAAATGATATCGCCGGCACCGGCGCGGCGCTCGTCGCGTGCAGGGAAGCGAAAGCAGTCTGAAAAAAACCAGGCCTCCTGTGCTTTGAAACAGGGGGCCTGTTTTTTCTGCCGGCATTAGAGTGCGTTTCTATAATCCCACATAGTACGCCTTCAGCTTAACCATGTCCTCATCCGTGAGCGCTTTGTTGTACACGCACACGTCCTCCAGCACGCCCGGAAAGCGCTGGCCGGGGGCGCTGAGGTCGTCGACGCCGAGGAGGAGCCGGGCATGTTTTCCTTCGCCCATGACCTGCCTGCCGGGCAGCGGCTGGCGCATGAAGGGTTCAAAGTTGAGGGAGAAGCCCGCGACGCCCGCTTCCGCCTCAAACGAGCCTGCCGCGAAGATCCAGGTTCCCGTCCTTTCGGCCGGGAGACCGACCTCCATGTGCCGGACCTTGTCCACGTCGAACAGCCGGACGGACAGCACCAGATGATCCTCGCCGGTGGCCGCGATGCAGAGCCAGGCGGATCCGTCTTCCGCGCAGCGGACGCTCAGCACGGGCATCCTGTTTTCCACCGCGTCAAGGCGCAGCCAGGCGGTGAACGAGACGCTGCCGCCCTCCAGCGGGCAGGGCACGCGGAGCGCGCCGTCGTCGAAGCGCATGGCCTTTCCGCGCAGGCCGTCCACCAGGTACAGCTTGCCCCTGCGCTCCGTGCCCTCCGGCAGCGCGTCAAACGTGGTGAACGGCAGGTGCAGCGCGGGCTTCAGCCCGGCGAGCTCTTCCTCAAAGACGCCGGATTCTTTCTTCAGCCTCGGCTCCTCCGCCCTGACGGGCAGCCCCTCCGGGCGGGGCAGGTTCTCGGGCACGTCGGCGAACAGGCCGCCAGGCACCCGGCTGTTCCAGCTGTCGGGGATGGGGAGGCCGAGGGCGTGCAGGATGGCCGGCGCGGTATCCCGCGTCAGCATGTCGTGCAGCTCTGTGTGCCGCGCGCCTCCGCCCGCGGCGAAGAAGCTCACGTACTTTTCCGCGTCGCTGTCTCCGCCGTGGCTGCCGTGGCCCCGCTCGTCCGGCGGGGTGCCGCATGGTCGGGCTCCACCA
>JAFZRB010000266.1 GCA_017620115.1 Clostridia bacterium
ATCAATTCGCCTGGCAGGTTCACCATGAACTGCCTCACCAGGAAGATGTAGAACGGCGCAAACCACATAGGCAGCACGACCGACCAGACGGTGTTCAAAAGGCCCAGGCTGCGCAGCGTCAGGACGTTCGGCACCATCGTCACCTGAAACGGAAGGAGCATCAGCAGGATAACGATGAAGAACAGCGCGTCGCGGCCCGGAAAGCGGAATTTGCTCAGCGCGAAGGCCATGGCCGGAATGATCAGGGCCTGCCCCAGCAGAATGAGCGCGGTATAGATCGCCGAGTTCACAAACAGATGGAGCACCGTGTTGTCCGTAATGAGAATCTGATAGTACTGCCCCAGTGAAAACATGTTCGGCGACAGGTGGGGATCCATCCATGTTTCCGGATCGTAGTTGCCGCGGGTCTTCATGTAGGCCTTCATGTCCTCGATGGAGGAAAAGGAGTAAAGAAAGGTTTGAACCATGGGCAGGAGCATCACGAGCGCCATAAGCACCAGCAGCGCGCAGATGAGGGTGAATTTCACCCCGCGTTTTTTATACAAACGGCCGCGCCTCCCCTCAGTTCAGCCCGCGCTGCGCGCGCTTCTGCAGGAAGAACAAAACGCCGAACAGGGCGAAAACGATTACGGCGAAGCTGTAAGCCGCGGTGGTCACGTTCTGATAGTTTAGTTTCGAGTACATGTTGTTCATATAGTTCTGCAGCGTATAAACCGGCTCGTCGGGATAAGCGCCGCCGATGAAATACACTTCCTTGAATATCTTGAAGGCGTTGATCCAGGCCAGTATAAACACCAGGAACGCCGAGGGAATGATCAGCGGCAGCGTGATTTTGAACGCCTGCTGCCGGAAGGAAGCGCCTTCCAGCGTGGCGTATTCATACAGCGGCTCCGGAATGGCCTGCAGCGCCGCCACGAAGATGACCACGCAGAAGCCCAGGTTTTTCCACAGGAACATGAGGATGATGGGCAGCCGCAGCGCGGCGCCTTGCAGCCAGATCATGCGCTCCAGCCCCAGCGCGGTGACCAGACGGTTCACCGGCCCGCCGAAATCGAACCACAAAAGCCAGATGATCAGCACGGCCGACGAGGGCATCAGATAGGGCAGCAGCACGCTGCTCCGAAAAAAACCGCCCGCCGGGCGGATCCTGTTGAGCAGCAGGCTCAGCACGAACGACAGGATCCACAGAAGCGGCGCGCAGATGAGCGACAGGAGCATCGTGTTCCTGAGGCCCAGCTGGAACATCGGATTCCGCCAGACGTTCAGGTAATTCTGAAACCCGACGAAGGCGTTTTTGTAGCTGCCGTCCGTCACGCTATACCAGACGCCTCCGATGAACGGCACGATGTAGAACAGCAGGATGCCCGCGAGGCCGGGCAGCAGAAACGGTAAAACGTACCTTTTGCGCGTATACACCGGATTCCTCCAGATTTCCCGCCCGCGGCCCGGGAAAGGCGCGGGCGGGTCAATTCCATATTGCCGGATGCGCGTTACATGTCTTCCATGCGCATCATCTGAACCTTCTTGTCGATGGCGGCAAGCAGCTCTTCGACGCCGATTTGGCCGTCGTAGTAGCGCTGGATCAGATCGTAGAAGTTCTCGTCTTCGCCGCTGATCTCATTGGTGAAATCATAGGTGACGGGCGAGAGATAGGGCACGCGCCGTTCGTAGGCCTCGATCTCCTGCGGGGAGAACATCCAGTAGGTGTCCTCGATGTTGGCGATTTCGTCCTCGAGGTAAGCGATATACTCGTCGTAATCGGCCTGATACTCTTCGTCCATCTCGTTGCGCGTTTTCTTCGCTTCCTCCAGCCACTGGGCCAGATTCACCTTGTATTCCTCGTAGTCCGGATAGTGGATGGGCTCGTTCATGTCCGGATAGAAGGTGTACTGCGAGGACTGGTTGATGTCGTCCAGCATGACTTCGAGCATCTCGATCGCCTCGGGCACGTGCTTCGAGAACGGGTTCACAAACGCCACGCGCAGGTAGAAGGACGCGCGGGGCGCCTCGTCGCCGAAGGAGAGCAGCAGGGTTTCGCCCGCGCTGTAGCCCTGCACGGTGACGCTGACGCTGCTCACAAACAGCGGCGTACGATCGTCATAATTGTCATACCAGGTGTCGGTCTCTTCATCATAGCTCATCTCGATGACGTCCAGCGCCTCGTAATCAATGGTTTCAATGCGGTCGATCAGGCCCTTGAGCAGGGGCGTGTTGAAGGCGTACTCCGCTTCTCCGGCGTTGATGTAGTTCTGGTAGCTCTCCAGCAGGGAGCCGAACAGCTGGTAGCGCAGGTCGCGCTGGTCATACCAGCTCTCGAACGCGCGCACATCCTTGCCCTCCAGCTTCGCGGGCAGTTCCGCCAGGAAATCGAAGAATTCGTCCCAGGTTCCGGGCAGGTCGTCCAGCGTCATGCCCAGCTTTTCGAGCGCCTCGAGCTGGACGCCAATCGTGTAGCCGTAGGCGTTGGCGGGCACGGCGTAGAGATGGCCGTCCTTTTTGAGCGCCTCGCTGATGGCCGGATACATGCTGTCGATCTTCTCCGTCAGCTTCGCGCTGGAATCCAGCTCCGCCATGTAGCCGCGATTGAACACGGCGTTGTATTCGCTGGCCGACATATCCATGCAGTAAATATCAACGCTGCTGTCGCGGTTCATCATGGCCTGGAGTATGTCGCTCCGGCTGCCGTTGCGGCTGATGACCACGGATACGTCGCCGTGCGCGTTGGTATAATCGTAATAGGCGTTGTCAAGCGCGTCGATATAGACGTAGTCCTTCACGTACAGGGTGATCTCGGAGCGCTTCGCCGGGTCGGTGTTGCGCAGCACGACGGTCTGCCAGTCCCACAGCAGCAGAAAGCCGTCGTCGGTCATCTGGGTAATGCCGTTGCCGCCCGAAACCGGGCTGTCGTTCACGGAGACGGCGCCGCCAAAGTCGAAGCCCTGCGCGGCCCAGATCTCGCCGGAAAGCACGTAATAGAGCGTGTCATTCTCCGCGCGGTAGCAGACGCCGTTCGGCAGATTATAGTTTGTCTGATCGATCGGATAATCCGCCGCCGGTTCGAGCGATTCGCTCGCCGGATCGTAGAAGGCGAAATGCGCCGTTTCCTCGCTCCAGTTATACTGCATCACGATCAGCCGACCGTCGCCAGCGGGCACCATCTCATACAGATCCTGAATGTAGCGCTCGGAATTCTGGCCGGTGGTCAGGTCGAACACCTCAAGCACGTTGTTGCCGTCGTCGTCGTAGGTCTGGATGTACAGGCTGTCGCCGGAGGCGAAGCTGTTCTGAGCCCAGCGGGAATACACGTAGTTGCCGTAATCCTCAGTCATGCTGCTCCAGTTCAGCCTGGGCAGGTCGCTTTCAACCAGCTGCGCCTTGCCGTCCGCCAGTTCGAGGCGATAAACATAGCCGCCGTCCAGCGTGCTGCCCGAATCGCTGTACGCGCGTATATTCACGACGGCGTATATATCGTCGCCGTGCATGAACCACGCCGCGGTTTCCCTATAAATGTCGATATAGTTTCCCTCGTCGTCATACTCGTCGTCGGCTTCGGATTCCATCGCGGCGGATTCGACGATCTCGGAGGCGTCGTATGTCTCGGTCGTCTTCGTCACGATGTCATACACGCACAGTTCGTAACCGACCATGTAGTACACCCTGCCGTTCAGCAGCATGCAGTTCTCGACGGAATCATAGCCCCTGCCTTCGTTGTTGTCGGCATGGAACAGCGTGACATCGCCCTCGGAGGCCAGCGCGGCGGGCGCCATACCCAGAACGAGCGCCAGCGCGAGAAGCATCGCAATCAGTTTTTTCATTGTCTTTAATCCTCGCTTTCATCTGTGGTGACGGGATCGGCTTCGGCCAGGCCGGATTCCTCGTCGTCGGGCGTTTCATTGGTCGGATACACGATGACCGACATGCCCAGCCTCACGCGCTCGTCCGGCTGGAAGGTCACGTAGGCCTTGTAGCTGGTCTTCTCCGAGCCGGAAGACGACTCATCGCTCAGGTGGGAGATGGACGATATGACGCCCTTGTAGTTCATGCTCTCGTCGTTGTCCCAATAGAACTCGATCTCGCAGGCCCCGCCTTCCTTGAGTTCGAACAGATCCTCCTCCGGGATGGACAGCTCGATCTGCATGGACTCGGTGGGATAGATCTTCACGACGCTCGCGCCTTTGCTCACGGACTCGCCCGAGCTGGTGTCGACCGACGCCACGACGCCCGTGACCGGCGCGGTCACATGGCCATCCGGCGCGTACATGCCGTCCAACAGACCGTCGACCGTCTCGAACAGCAGCTCGCCGCGCTCGACGAAATCGCCGTTGGCCACATGCAGCCTGAGCACGCTGCCGGAGCCCTTTACCGCCACCGGCGCGGTGCGGCCCACGGTGCCGCGTCCGATGCGGCTTTCCGCCGCGTAGTCGCTCTGGCGGTAGATGCCCACGGTCTCGCCCATGTAGAACTCTCCGCCCGTCACCTCGACCGTGTAGCCGTCGTCGGTCAGGCCGGCCACCATGCCCGTGCCCTGGTGCGTGCCGTCCGCCGTGCAGGAGAGATACACCTTCTCGCCCAGGTGAATGTATTTGTTCTCGCTCTTGTTGTACGCCTTCTCGGTGGTGGCCTTGATGGTGTAGCGGTTGGTTGGCTCAATGTACATCACCGCGCCGTAGCGGCCCGCGATGGCCTCCGCGTCGTCGCCTTCCTCCGCGTAAATGCCCGTCACGGTGCCCTCAAGCGGGGCGTAGTTGAGCGTCGTCGCGATCTCCGCGATCACGTCGCCCTTGGCGATGAGATCGCCCTTGCGCAGCTTCAGGCCGGACACACGGCCTCCGAAGGCCGCCGTCACCGGAATGGTCTCCCCCGCCACGACGACGCCCTGATAAGACAGCGCCACGTCGGCCTTCGCGCCGGCGCACATGCCCAGCGCCATAACCGCGATCAGAACCAATGCCGTGATTTTCCTCAACATAGTTTACCCTCCCTATTCTTCCTGAGCCGAAGCAGCGTCGGCTTCTTGTTTCGCCTTGAATTCTTCCATCCAAACGCCGTAAGGCAGTTCCATCATCTCCGCCGGGCCGACGCCCACGTTGACGAGGTAGATGCTTTCCAGCTCGTCGTCGGTGAGCAGCGTCGTCTCCTCCTCGACCGTCACGGAAATCTCCGTCGTCCACGGGCTGGGCGGAATCTCGTCGTCCGCCGGCTCGACCGTCGGCTCCTCCGGCTCGGCTCGGCGCATCACGACATCATACTGAAAGCGCCGCGTGGATACGCCCTGCATCTTCAGCTCGGCGTATTTCTCGCCCGCAAGGAAGCCCTCGGTGGGCAGCGCCGTGACCTCGTCGCCGATCTTCAGCGCCAGGTAGTCGATGCCGCTCTTCTTGAGCTGCCTGAGCACGGCGCCGTTGATCGTCCAGCGATAGGCGTAGTCGCCGCCCACGGACACCGCTTCGTCTACCTGAGCGGTCAGGATCATGGTGTTCGGTTCGGCGTCCTGCGGTTCGGCCGCGGGATCCGGCGTCGGGGCCGGTTCGGTTTCTTCCTCCTCGACGGGGACGGGCTCCGCCCAGCTGAACAGCTCCGTGGTGAACACCGGCTTATAGTCCTCGTCAAAGGCGAAGCCCTGCGCCGATTCGAGCGAGAGCGTCAGTTCCAGCTCCTCGCCGTCCAGCGTCAGCGTGGACATCGGCGCGTCCTGTTCGTCCGCCTTGTCGACGCTCACCTGGTCGTACTCGTGCTTGGACTTGCCGCTGCCGCTGGAGTGCGGCTGGTAGGTTCCCCCGCCGCCGCCTCCGCCACCGCCGCCTCCGCCGCCGCGGTGAATCTTCTTCAGCTCGATGGCCTCCGGCCAGACGGTCACGTTGCCCGCCCGGTCCCGCACCTGCAGCATTTCCGCCGCGATGACCGTTTCTTCCTCCGCGACGAAGGCGAATGTCTCTTCCCCCTCGAGCGGCGTCCATGTCTCGCCGCCGTCGAGCGAGACGGCGTCCAGTCCGCTCAGCGCGTCAGACACCGCGACGGTCATGGCGTAGCTTTCGCTCTCCGTGTCGATGTAAACGATCTCAGGCGGCGTGAAATCCAGCATGAGGCTGTATTTATCGGTCGCCGAGACCACGTCGCCCAGATCGTCCAGCATCACGAAGCGCAGAACGTACTCGCCCTCCTCCGTGGCCGTATACACGCCGTTCTCCGCCAGCGCGAACCGCTTGCCGTACTCGATCACGGCATACTCCCAATACGCCTCGTCAGCGGGGATACCGCTCATCGTGAACACGGGCCGCAGGCAACCCCAGGCACCGTCCACATAGTTTTCCGCGTCGACGGCGAGCGCGATGTCGTCTTCTGCCGGTTCTTTCGTGGGTTCTTCAATAGGCTCAACGGTCGGTTCCTCTGTCGGTTCGGCGGTCGGTTCTCCCATCGGCTCTTCTGTTGGTTCGGCAATCGGTTCCCCTGTCGGCTCGGCAGTCGATTCTGCCGCGGGCTCTTCTGTCGGCTCGGCGGTCGGTTCCCCTGTCGGCTCGCTCACCGGTTCATGATCCGGCTCTTCACCGGGTTTCACAATCGGCTCGAGCCACACATAGAAGGTCGTTTCTTCCTCCGGATCGGCGCGGTCCCGGCCGTCGTCTGTTTCGCCCGGCGCGATCTCAGATACGAACAGCTCCTTCTCCCTGATGTCCTTGATGACACGGTCGTCGACCAGGAACACAAAGCGCTCGATGTATTTCCGCCTGAGCTTCTCGATCACGAGTGTCTCGTCCTTGCAGAGGACCAGCTCGTGTTCGTTCTCTTCCTCCGCCTCTTCGTCCCGCTCGATCAGCGCGTGACACAGCTCGTCCAGCGCGCCCGCCGCCACGGTTCCGTCGTCATCGTAGAACCAGGCTTCGCTGTCCTTCCATATGCCTTCCCAGTCTATGGGCTCCGGTGTCTCAGCGGGAGGATCGGCCGGCCCGGAAGGCTCCGCGGGCGCGTCGCCGGGCTCCGACGTAGAATCCATCGGCGTATCGGCAGGCGGCGCATCCTCAGGAGGTTCGTCTTCCGGCGCATCCGGTTCCATGGGCGTCCCGGCCGGCGTTTCTTCCGGCGCTCCGTCCGGTTGCGCTGGCTCGGAAGGCGCGTCCGGCTGAGCCGGCGGCGTGCCTTCCTGCGGATCGGGCTGCGGGTCGGGAACGGGATCCGCGGGCGTAGGCTCCGCGACCGGTTCCGGCAGATCGCCGTCGCCCGTGTCTTCTGGGGCCTGTATCCCGTCATCCGCGGGCGGCTGAGGATCGACGTCCTCCGCGCCGACGACCAGCGGCGCCGCCAGCAGGCAGGCTATCAGAAAGCCGCACAGCAGCTTTTTCATGGTTCCATCCCTCATTTCATTTGCGCAGCGCGCAATGGCATTAACTGCAAGTTAGACATCCGGATGACCTGAATAGTTTCAAAAAACCTGTAAACATTTGCCGAACATCCCCGCCGTTTTGCAAAACAGAGCATCGCTCCGCGTGGAAAGACCGCGCAAAAAAGAGGAGGCGCGCTCGGCGTCTCCTCCCGGAAAGGATATGCAATTCAGCGATCAGGCGTTCTTCTTCGCCTTGATGGCCGCCTGCGCGGCGCTCAGACGGGCGATCGGCACGCGGAACGGGCTGCAGGATACGTAGTTCAGGCCAACCTCGTTGCAGAACTCAATGGACGACGGATCGCCGCCATGCTCGCCGCAGATGCCGCAGTGCAGCTTGGGATTGGCGCCCTTGCCCAGATCGACGGCCATCTTGATCAGGCGGCCGACGCCCACGGTGTCCAGACGGGTGAAGGGATCGGACTCGTAGATCTTGTTCTGGTAGTACGCGGGCAGGAACTTGCCGGCGTCGTCGCGGCTGAAGCCGAAGGTCATCTGGGTCAGGTCGTTGGTGCCGAAGCAGAAGAACTCCGCCTCGTTCGCGATCTCGCCCGCCGTGAGCGCGGCACGCGGAATCTCGATCATCGTGCCGACCTCGTAGTTGAGCTTGATCTCGGCCGCCTGGATCTCCTCGTTCGCGACGTGCACGACGATGTCCTTGACGAACTTGAACTCCTTGATGTCGCCCGTGAGC
>JAFZRB010000267.1 GCA_017620115.1 Clostridia bacterium
AGCGTGAGGTCGTTGTGAGCCAGCAGGTTTAACCGCTCGAAATCGCCTTCGCACAGCGCCCGTGCGGCGGCCGCGTTGTCG
This sequence comes from Clostridia bacterium, assembly GCA_017620115.1. GTDB lineage: Bacteria > Bacillota > Clostridia > Christensenellales > Aristaeellaceae > Firm-10. The sequence continues at coordinate 82 of JAFZRB010000267.1, forward strand.
GTGGGCAGCGCCCTGGGCGCGTCGTCATAACGGCTGAATACCGCGCTGGTAGACAGGCCATCATCCGGCATCACGAGGACCAAACCGGGCGAAGCAGGGGCGGTCAGCGCCTCCAGCCGTTCGCCAATGCCGCGCACGCGCAGGAGGCCGCCGGTCAGGCAGAAGGGGAGATCCGCTCCCAGCGAGAGGCCGATTCCGAGCAACGCCTCCAAACTGAGCCCGGCGCTCCAGAGGCGATTCAGCGACAGCAGCGCAGCCGCGCCGTCCGCGCTGCCGCCGCCCACGCCGGCCATGGCGGGAATGCGCTTGACGAGCGCGATGCGCGCGCCGCGTTTCACGCCGCAGACCTCGCGCAGGCGCATGGCCGCCCGGCATACGAGGTTTTTTTCATCCCAGGGCGCAGGCCGCCCGTCGACAGACAGCGAGAGTTCCGAAGCAGGCTCGAACGTGAGAGTATCATACAGGGAAACGGACTGCATAAGCATGTCCAGCTCGTGATAACCGTCCGCACGGAGCCCGGTGATGGAGAGCGACCAGTTGATCTTGGCGTTTGCGCGCACGGTCAGCACGGCATATCCCTCCCGTCAGGTGGTGGACATGGATTCGCGAATGACGTCGACCACGACGGACAGTTCGTCGTAATCGCGGGTAGGCGCGGTGAAGTGCAGCAGGTAGATGCGCCGCGCCGACCGCACATAGCACACGAGCGCGTAGCCCGTGATGGCGACGTTGGTGTCAGGATCGCGGGCGGTGTAGCGTTGGCGTATGCCGGTGGTTTCCATGATGGCCACGTTGTCCTTGTATTCGCCGGCTTCATAGTCGGGGCATTGGGCTTCCACGAGGGCGAGAAAGCTGTCCAGCTGGGCTTTGAGTTCCTTGCTGCCCGGTTTTTGAGTCATCGACTTGCTGGTAACGGCCAGCCGGGCGGGCGTCTCGCCGGGATTGACCGGCTCGATATAGCTGATCGTGGACTTGCCGGGCTGGTTGATCCAGTGCGAAGGATATTTGAAGATGACCGCCAGCGTGGAGTTGGTGAGCAGGAAATACTGGTAATCCTCAATGGCCACCTTCGGCACCGGCGTCGGCGAGGGGGAAGGCTCGGGCGTGGGCTCGGGCGTCGCCGTGACGGCTGCGGGCTGCAGCTCGTCCGGGTCGGATGTATCGTTCTTCTTGCCGCAGCCGGCCAGCGGGAGTATGAGGCAGGCCAGCAGCAGGCACAGGGCTTTCTTCGCGTGTTTCATGGATAACTCCTTCCGGATGGATTGTTCGTGCCTGTCTATTATACGTGATTTCGCGCGTTTTGACAAGTGCCCGCGAATGCTGACCCGGCGCGCGACAATATGTTAATTAACTATTCTTCGCTTGACGGATTCGCGGGCAGTATAGTAGAATAATAATAACTGTGAAATGATGCATACGTTTTGCCGGGCGGTTTGCGGGCCATGAATAAACCCGGTAGAATGTGGAAAGGCAGTACACTTTATGATACCGTTCAACATTCCACCACAGGTTGGAACTGAGCTTGAGTACATGAAGCAGGCGATGGCCAACAACAAGATATGCGGCGACGGGCCGTTTACGAAAAAGTGCAATGCGTGGCTGGAGAACCGCTTTGGCTGCCAAAAGGTTCTTCTGACCACCAGCGGTACGACGGCGCTTGAAATGGCGGCGCTTCTGTGCAGCCTTCAGCCGGGCGATGAAGTGATCCTGCCCAGCTTTACATTTTCCTCGACGGCGACGGCATTCGTGCTGGCCGGTGCGAAACTCGTATTTGTCGATATCCGTCCGGATACGAAGAATATCGACGAGCGCCTCATTGAGGCGGCGATCACAGACAGGACGCGCGTCATCTGCGCGATGCATTATGCGGGCGTGGCCTGCGAAATGGATACGATCATGGACATTGCCCGCCGCCACAATCTGCTGGTTGTTGAGGACGCCGCTCAGGCCATCATGAGCGCCTACAAGGACCGTTCTCTGGGAACGATCGGGGATTTCGGCTGCTTCTCTTTTCATGAGACCAAGAATTACTCCATGGGCGAGGGCGGCGCGCTGCTGATCCGAGATGCGAAATACAACGAACAGGCGGAGATCCTGCGAGAAAAAGGAACCGACCGTTCCCGGTTCCTGCGTGGCCAGGTTGACAAATACACATGGGTGTCCTATGGCTCCAGCTATCTGCCCAGCGATTTGAACGCGGCTTATCTTTGGGGGCAGCTGGAAGCGGCCGATCAGATTTACTCAGACCGCATGAACAGCTGGAACCGCTATTACGAGCTTCTGAAGCCGCTGGAAGAAGCGGGAAAACTCGAGTTGCCGTTCATTCCCGGGGAATGCACGCAGAACGCTCATATGTTCTACATCATGACGGCCAGCCTTGAGGAGCGCACGGCGCTGATCGCCCATATGGGAAAAAAGGGCATCGGTCTGGTTTTCCATTATATTCCTTTGCATAGCGCGCCTGCTGGCCTGAAATACGGGCGGTTTGCCGGAGAAGACAAATACACCACCTCGCTGAGTGACCGCCTGGTTCGCCTGCCGATGTACTATGGCCTGGCGGAGAGCGATATCGATCGAGTCGCGACTGAAATTCGCGCGTTTTACGGCGTATGACGAAAGAGCGCGGCGTCGCCCGGACAGCGGCCTCTTCGCATGCGGCCCGCTGGGATTGCCTGGATGTTTTAAAGCTCCTCGCCTGCCTTCTGATCACGAACAGCCACTGCCGGGCTATTTATCCCTGGTATTTTCTGGCAATCGGCGGAGGGCATGGGAACGGGCTGTTCTTCATCATCTCCGGATTTCTTCTGGCCAATATCAGGCTGTCGTTTGGCGAGTGGATCAAAAAGCGGGTGCGTCGCATTCTGCCGGCGACTCTGTTTTTTGCGCTGGTAAGCGTTTTCCTGACAGAAGGGCTCGCTTCCATGCGCGCGCTTGGCTTTGCGGGGGCTGGCCTTCTGCTCATCAACAAGTATTGGTTTGCCGCGGCGATCATGCTGTATTATCCGGTTTTTTACCTGGTTTTTTCCTCCGAAACCCGGAATACGGCCTGGTTGTCGCTTTTTGTCTATGGCTTTGGCTATGCGCTTCTGTATCTGTTCGCCGTGGACAAAACCGTATTCAGCGTGGAGCCTGAAGGGTTCGCGCCTTTTAAGGTTTACTTTTATTTCGGCGTCATGCTCGTGGGCGGCCTGATGCGCAGAATATTGGATGAACGCGGGGAGGGAAACGCGCCCGAACGGGAAAAATCCGTGCGCTTCGCTTCGCTGGTGACGGCGGCCGCCGCGTTCGCGCTGGGGGCGGCGGTGTACGCTCTCATCACGCTGAAAGGCCAGGGGCTGTCGGCGCAGTTTCTGATCCACGCCGGCGTGATGGCCTTCAGCGTCGCGGCGCTCCGGACAGCATATACCTTCAGGACTGTTCAGCTCCCGGATTCGGCCGTGAGCCGGTTCGTAAGGCTTGCTTCGGCGAGTACGCTGGAAATATACCTGGTTCAGGTGACCATACTGCCGTATGTGACAGGGCTGCCGTTCCCTTTGAACTGGGCGGCGTTTTTCGCGGCGGCTTTTGCGGGCGGGATACTGGCGCACAGTGTGGCCGAAAGGATTCGCGTCCGCAGAAGCGCTTAGACAACGGGGGATTTCTGCTCATGGAGTATTGGATGATAAAAAAACAATTCAGGGCGCGCCTTATATTCGGCGTGCTTCTTGCTGTTCTTCTGCAGATGCTCCCCTGCGCTTATGCTGTCGGAAACGATAGCCCGGCCGGTTTTCAGGGCAGCGGCACAAGGGAGGATCCCTATCTGATCTCCTCCGAAGACGATCTCAAATTGTTTCGCAATCTGGTGAACGGGGGAGAGAGCTTCGAGGGCCGCTGGTTTCTCCAGACGGCGGATATCGACCTGTATAAAAGCGAATGGAAGCCCATCGGCATCTATGGGAGCGGCCGTTATTTCCAGGGCGTCTATAACGGCGGCGGTCATGTTATCGAAAACCTGCAGATCAAATGGAACTACGGCGAAGTCAACAACACCGGCTTCTTCGGCGTGCTGGGCGGCATGGTGATGAATCTGGGCATTGAAAGCGGCGTGATCAACGGCAACTGCGTGGGCTCCATCGCCAGTCACAGCATGACGGGTAAGCAGCCGGTCATCATCAACTGCTACAGCCGGGCGACGCTGAACGGCAATCGCGTGGGCGGCATCGTGGACAATTTCGGCTCCGGGCTGGTCATCAACTGCTGGTATGACGGAGAAACGGGCCGTTTGAACGCCCCGGAAACCGGTTCGATCGCTTCATACGACGCGACGCTGCTGGACTGCTACGGCGCCGAAGACAGCATGGGCGTTTCCGTGGGCGGAAAGGCCTGGGAAACGGCCAAGGATCTGACGGCGGACTCCCAGCTGCACGCCAGATGGGTGATTTGCGCCATTCTGATGGGCGCGGACGTCGACATGCTCACGCCCTTCGTGTGGAACGGTGAAACGCTGGCGTTTGCCGACAAACCGTTCAAAAAGCCTTCCGCGTCTTTCGATGGAGACGGCACAAAGCAATCGCCTTACCTGATTCAGGGATACAGCGACCTTCTCCTCCTGCGCACGCTCGTCGCCACGGGCGAGACGTTTGAAAACACATGGTTCCGCCAGACCGCTGACATCGTCATAGAGGAAGAAGACTGGACGCCCATCGGCTTCTATGACAGCGGGCGTTATTTTCAGGGCGTCTACGACGGCGGAGGACACAATATCGACAGGCTGACATGCATGGATCATGGCCTGGGCGCATGGGATTGCACGGGGCTGTTCGGCCGACTGGGCGGCGTCGTCGCGAACCTCAGCGTGACGAACGCGGATATCAGGGGCGAGGCCTGCGGCATCATCGCCAGCGCTTCTGCGGGTTACGAGCGTACGATGGCCATCATCAACTGTTATGCGCAGGGCGCGGTGTGCGCCAATCGGCCGGCGGGTATTGCGGACTTTTTCGACAAGGGCCTGATCGCAGGCTGTATCAGCGACGTGTCGCTGAGCTTTTTGCATGAGGACGAGTGGTCCGAAGAGGAACTGGAGCGCTACCAGGACACCTCGATGGGCGGGATTACCGCCTGCTCTGTGGATACGAAGGTGTACGCCTGCTTCACGACGGCCGATCAGGTTATGCCAGAGGCATACCGAAGCGCCACATCGTCAATTCTTTCGCCGGAGGATCTGCAGAGCGAGGCGTTCCTGCGCAAGCAGAACCTGCGCATCGCGCTGATCCAGCAGCTCTTTGGCGATGAGTATGGGGTGGATCTGATACAGTGGACGTCGCTGCAAAAGGGCGGCGTTCAGTTTGGCGGCAGCGATATGATTGAGGCGGTCGCGCTGTTCAATGAGTACGCCATGGTTCTTCTGACCGCCGCGCTGATGCTGATCGCTCTGTGCGCGCTGGCCTTTGGAAAGAAGGAAAAGCGTTCCGCGGCGCGTCCGTTGGCGCTGGCGGCCATTACGGGGGCCGTCGCGTTCTTCGTGGACTGCGCGGCGCTCGGAACGGCGCGGCAGGCGTTGACGCCGGGCAGGCTGATCTTCATCGCGGAGGTCAATGTGTTTTTCCTGCTCGCGCTGATCGTCGCCCTGAAAAGAGGCCTGCGTCGCCCGAATGCGATGCGCGTCAACTGGGGCCTGCTCGCCGCCATGGCGGCGCTGCTGGTTCTCGAGCTTCTGCAGTTCGACACGGTACCGCGCTACGACGCCTCGCTGTATTACGGCAGCCTGGCGCGGGGCAGCAGGCTGTTCAGGCTCGATCTGCTCACGTATATCGGGGCTTTTGTGTGCTGGAAATGGGCGCAGGGGACGGCGCTTCTCATCGCTCCCCTGGAATTTCTGTTGCCGGGCCGGATGATCGGCGTGTACATCAGCAATATCGTCATCACGGAAATCACACTGGTCGTATTCTACAGGCTGATCCGCGAGATGATCCCCCGCATTTCGCGCACGGCGGCGCTGTTCTCAGGCCTCGTGCTGGTGCTGTGTCCGTACCAGCTGGGTATGTTCACGTACCTTTGCTTCGACAGCCACTGCGTATACTTCGCAGTCTGGTTCATCTACAGTTACAAGCGCCGCAACGACCTGATGACGGCGTTCTGCGGGTTCCTGTTGTTCTTCACAAAAATCAGCGGCGGCGCGTTCTATGCGGTGTTCCTGATCGCCGCCGCGGCGACAGAGGTCATTATGGATTACAGGGGCCATCTTCACCGCCGCATCGCAAAATGGTGGAAGTGGTCGAGGTGTCTTTTGTGGGTGCTGCCCGCCATTGCGTATCTGCTCTCGATGCGCTGGGGCGAATGGCTGACGATACAGCATTTCAACGGCGCGAATCTGGTCGAGTCGATCGCGCAGAAAGAGCTCGTTTCCCTCGAAAACACGCTCGTTCAATCGTTTGTTTACGGCTTCCGCTGGCTGTTTGCGGCCATCATCGCCGTCGCATTCATCATTTATCTGTATGGCCCCAAAAAACCAGATCGGGCGAAGGTATTGTCCCCGCGCGCCGTACCCGTTGTCGTCGGCGTCGCGCTGGCGGGAACCGCCGTCCTCGTCATGCTGCTTTTGTATAACAGCGACGCCGAGTGCCCGCGGTATACGGCGCTCCAGAATGTGGTTTTCGCGGTGCTTTTGCCGGTGAGCGTATGCGCCTTGAGCTGTAAAACGGGCGTTCGCAACTGGACGATGGCCTTCCTCGCCGCGCTTCTGCTGGTTCAGACATACTGGTCGTTCGATCCGTCCATCATCGCGACATGTTCGGGCATAGATACTGGAACGAATTGCCTTTACCGGCTTGCCCTGGACAGCGACGTACGCCCAGGTATGAATATCGGCTTCGATTACGGGCGGAGATATGGCTCGGTGGGCGATATCTATGCGTACAATGCGGAATACAACTTCTATAATGGCCTGATCAATGAGGCGTTCAGGGAGATCGATCCCGATCAGCATGATACATTCTATGTGCTTGATGTTATCGACTATGAAATGCATTTGTGCGGAAATCAGTATTTCATTTACTGGGACGCGGCCAATAAGCGCTTTACCTATAACGGCGCCGATGAAAACAGCTTCATTCTGAGGCAGCGATCCGTGAGGACGGAGGAAATAACAGAGGCCGCCAGCCTGCCGCTGCTGTTGGATGAGGATTTCTATCTGATTGTTCCGGCGCGAGTTTCCGCATATGAGGCCGTGGGCGCTCTGAGAAACGGCGGATATCAGCTGGCGGACGAATACCACCCCAGGAGTCTTTACGGCGCGATGGATGTGTACCACTTTCAAATGCGCGAAGAAGAAAATGGAACGCAGAGCGCCTGACCGCGCCTGGAAATATGGAAAAAAAAGAAATATGGTTGACAAATATCCGCTTTGTGTTATAGTTTGTATTTAGGTGAAACGGTCGTTTTCTGCGATCCGCCGCCTCGATGCGAGCATATTGTGATCGTTCGCGTTTTGATCTGGGAGGCCGGCGCGGAGCGCAGGGATGGTTTTATATAAGGAGAAGAGACGTTATGATTCGGAAGCCGAGGTTATTGATTCTGAACGGCAGTTTTTGCGAGCAGCCCATCATCGAAAAGGCAAAAGAAATGGGCTATTATGTCATCACGACGGGCAATATGCCGCATCTGATCGGTCACAGGTTCGCCGATGAATACATACCGGCTGATTATTCCGATAAGGAAGCGGTTCTGCAGCTGGTGAAAGATCATGCGATCGAGCATGTCGTCAGCTGCGCGAATGATTTTGGCGTTATCACTGCCGCCTATGTGGCTGAAAAGATGGGATGGAAGGGACACGACACCTATGAGCACGCCATCCTGCTCCACCACAAGGACGAGTTTAAAAACTATTGCAGGGAAAAGAATATTCCATCGCCCCAATCGGAGGTGTTCGCCGAAAAACAGGCGGCCATCGATTACGCGCGGGTCGCGCAGTTCCCCGTCATTGTCAAGGCGAATGATCTGACGGGCGGCAAAGGCATTCTGAAGGCGGAGAATTATGACGAAGCCTGCGCCGCCATCGAAAACGCGTTTACCAGATCCCGCGACAAGCGCATTCTTATAGAACCGTATCTGACGGGTACCCAGCATACGATTGTAACGTTCATCAGCAATAAGAAAGTCATCGCCTCCGCCAGCTGCAATTGTTATTCGATGGTCAATCCCTATCTGATTCAGGCGGAGACTTTCCCGGCGGATGATATTGACCGCGTAGGGCCTGAACTCATTTCCATCATCGAGGGCATCGTTTCCGATCTGGATCTGTGCGACGGGATATTCGCGCTTCAGTATATCCTGTGCGACGGAAAACCCTATATCATCGAAATGATGCGCCGATGCTTTGGCAATCAGTTTCTCTCGCTCGTCGCCATGGCGTCCGGTTTCCCGTGGGACGAGGCCTATATCAGAGCGGCGGTCGGTGAAAGCTGCGAGGGCCTGAAAACGGAAAAGCCGACCGCTGTGTACTGCGGCCATTATGGCGTCATGACGAACAGGAACGGCACCGTGCGCGGATACGCCATCCCTCCGGAGATCGAAAAGCATGTATTCAAGAAGATCGAAATGATACCGCCCGGAGGAACGCTCCGCGACCATCTGAACGAAAGGGTCGCGTATCTGTATTATACGTATGACGACCGCGACGAGATGAACAGAGAAGTGAAAACATACCTCGATCGGATCAGAGTCGATGTGACCGATTGATTATGGCGTTTTTTTAAAGACGCTCGCAGAACGCGGGAGATACGAAAGGGCGAACGAAAATGAAGATCCTCGTAACCGGCTCCAACGGCTTTATCGGTTCCAATCTGTGCAGATATCTGAAGAAGCAGGGCTGCGGCGTGATCGGCCTTGACCTTGCGCCGGCTTCCCGAATCGACGCAGTGGACGAGTACGTTGAGTGCGATTTGTCTACGGAGAAAACGGCCCATATCCTGGATGGGCGTCAGGTGGACGCGCTGGTCCATCTCGCGGCCGATATGCGTCACGCGCCGTATGAGATCGACGTGGTGCGCAACAACTGCGTGGGCGAACAGCGGCTGCTCGAGCTGTGCGAAGAGCGCAAAGTACCCGTTTTCGTTCAGCTGTCCAGCCTGCCCGTGATCGGCAGGCCCGTCGAGCATCCCATCACAGAAAAGCATCCCCTGCATCCGCCCACGGTGTATCACGCGACCAAGCGCATGATGGAGCTGCTGGCCGATTACGCCTTTTATACGCACGGCCTGCGCACCGTGAGCTTCCGCATCTGCGCGCCGGTGGGCGTTGGCATGAATCAGAAAACCATTTTCCCCACGTTCATCCGCAACGCGCTGGCCGCGCAGGATATCGTGCTGTTCGGCAAGGGAACGCGGCAGCAGACCTATATCCATGTGAACGACATCGCTCAGGCGATTTACAAAGCCATTCTGAGCGAAAAGGCGCAGGGCGTCTATAACCTGGGGAGCTACAATCTGCTGTCCAATAAGGATCTGGCGCGCAAATGCGTCGAGACGCTGCGTTCCGATTCAAAGATCGTTTTTAACGGCCAGCCCGATCCGATGGACGGGGATGTTTGGGATATTTCCATAGACCGCGTGAAAGAGGATACCGGCTACGAGCCAGCCGTGTCTATCGAAGAGGCGATTCTGGAGCAGGCGGAGGCGCTGCGCCGCCAGTGAGCGAAGAACAAATGCGGGGGAGGACGCCCTTCATGAAAAAACTGTCGTTTGTCATTCCGTGTTACCGTTCCGCCAAGACGGTTGGCGGCGTTATCAGCGATATCATCGCAACGGTGGAGAAGGACGGCCGATACGATTATGAAATCATCTGCGTGAACGATCATTCGCCGGACAACACGCTCGAGGTGCTTCTGAGCCTGACCGACAATCCCCGCATCAAGGTCATCGACCTGATGCGCAATTTTGGCCAGCACTCCGCGCTGATGGCCGGCTACAACTGCGTGACCGGCGACTATGTGGTCAGTCTGGACGACGACGGACAGAATCCGCCTTCCGAAATGTTCAAGCTGATCGACAAGCTGACCGAGGGGAATTACGACTGGGTGTCCGCGCGCTATGCCGCGCAGAAGCACTCTCTCTATCGGAGGCTGGGCAGCAGGCTGAGCATGACGATGTCGCGCGAACTGATCGGCAAGCCGAAAGAAGTGGACATCAACTCCTACTGCGTGATTCGCCGCGAGATAGCCGAGGAGATCGTCAAATACAAAAACGCCTATCCCTTCGTGCATGGCCTGATGCTGCGCGTCACGCGCAACATCGCGGATGTGGAGATCGACCACAGGGAGCGCCTCGAAGGCCGCTCGGGCTACAGCATGTCCAAGCTCGTGGGGCTGATGATGAACGGTTTCACAGCCTTCTCCGTCAAGCCGCTCCGGCTGGCTTCGCTGCTCGGCGTACTCACGGCGGTCATCGGCTTTATTTACGGCATCTTTGTGATCGTGCGCAGGATCGTCACGCCGGGTATGGCTGCGGGTTACAGCTCGCTCATGGCCGTCATGCTGTTTATCGGCGGCGTCATCATGCTGCTGCTCGGTCTGCTGGGCGAGTATCTCGGCCGCGTGTATATATGCCTGAACAACGCGCCTCAGTTTATCATCCGCAGCATGGTCAACATGACCGAGGAGAACATGGCCGCCATGGAAGCGTCTATGGGCCGGGACGCCTGTGCGCTGAGAAACCGCGTTGCTGAACCCGCGCAGAAAAGCCGGGCAAGCTGACCGGGCGGAGGTGGGAAACGAATGGGGAATGAAAACCGGGCCAGCTGGAAGGATATCCTGCTGCTCCATATCGTATTTCTGGTCGTGTCGCTTGGCTCGGTCGCCTCGAAGACAGCCGCGTCGTATGAGTTTTTTTCGCTGCCGTTCCTGCTGTTTTACGCGCTGTATATCGGCGCGCTGGGGTTCTATGCGCTCTCGTGGGTGCAGATTATCAAGCGCGTGCCGCTGGTGACGGCGTTCAGCAACAAGGCGATCACCGTCGTCTGGAACATGGTCTTCGGCGCGCTGCTTTTCCATGAAACGATTACGTTAAAGTCGGTCATTGCGGCGCTGATCGTCATTGCCGGCGTGATATTGGTGGTGACGTCCGATGAGTGAGAGCATGGCTTTGAATATCGCCCTGTTTATATTCGGCCTGCTGCTTTCCGCTTTCTCGCATGTTCCCATGAAGCTGAGCGGACGCAGGCAGTATAAGAACAAAATTGCCGAATACGCCAACCCGCTGGTCATCTTCGCGTATTTTCTTTGCGTCATGACGACGGTGTGCACGGTCATCGCGTATCGCGTCGTGCCGCTTTCACTCGGCGGCGTGCTCGCGACGCTCGAATACATCTTCGTCGCGTTGATTGGCTTTCTGTTTTTCAAGGAGAGGGCCAGCCGGCGCAAGCTCCTCGGACTGGCTGTGATCGTGTTTGGCGCGGTTCTTTATCAGCTCTGACGGAGCCGTGTTTTTCCAGCGAAACCCCAACTGCCTTTCGCGGCAGTTCACTTACGACGGGAGGTACGTTTCTATGAAAGGAATCGTTCTCGCAGGCGGCGCCGGCACCAGGCTTTATCCCCTGACGCTGGTCATCAGCAAGCAGCTGCTGCCGGTTTACGACAAGCCTATGATCTATTATCCGCTGTCCACGCTGATGCTGGCCGGGATCCGGGATATTCTGCTCATTTCCACGCCGGTGGATGTTCCCCGCTTTCAGCAGCTGCTGGGCGACGGCAGTCAGTATGGCATTCATTTGAGCTATGTCGTCCAGGAGTCGCCGGACGGGCTTGCGCAGGCTTTCATACTGGGCGAGGAATTCATCGGCGATGACGCCTGCGCCATGGTGCTGGGCGATAACATCTTCTATGGCAGCGGCTTCACGCGTCTGCTGAAGGAAGCGGTCTCCAACGCGGAGGAAAACAATCGCGCGACCGTGTTCGGTTATTACGTTGAGGATCCGGAGCGGTTTGGCGTGGTCGAATTCGGCGATGACGGCAGCGTCGTTTCCATCGAGGAAAAGCCCAATGAGCCGAAAAGCCATTATGCGGTGACGGGTCTGTATTTCTATCCGAAGGGCGTCAGCGCGCTGGCCAGACAGGTCAAGCCGTCCGCGCGGGGCGAGCTTGAGATAACGGCGCTGAATGAGATGTACCTGCATCAGAAGACGCTGGACGTGCAGCTGTTCGGTCGCGGCTTTGCCTGGCTGGATACCGGCACGATGAGCAGCCTGCTGGACGCGAGCGAGTTCGTGCGTATCCTTCAAAAACGGCAGGGCGTCATGGCCTCCGCTCTGGAGGAAATCGCCTACTACCGCGGCTGGATCACAAAGGAAGATCTCATCGCCGTTGCGGAGCGTTACGGAAAGAGCGAATACGGCCAGCATCTGAGGGCTGTGGCCGAGGGCAGACTGCGCGATTGAAAAAGGGGGATAATGACATGGGCAAAACGATCATCGTGACGGGCGGCGCCGGGTTTATCGGCTCCAACTTTGTTTTCCATATGCTGGACGGGCATCCGGACGATCGGATCATCTGTCTGGATAAGCTGACCTACGCTGGGAATCTGTCCACGCTGTGCTCCGTGATGGATCGACCGAACTTCCGCTTCGTGAAGGCGGACATCTGCGACCGGAACGCCGTAAACGGACTCTTTGAAGAGGAACACCCGGATATCGTGGTCAACTTCGCGGCGGAAAGCCATGTCGACCGTTCCATTGAGGATCCGGGCGTATTTCTGCGCACGAATATCCTCGGCACGCAGGTGATGATGGACGCCTGCCGCAAATACGGCATCGAACGCTATCATCAGGTATCGACAGACGAGGTGTACGGCGATTTGCCGCTGGATCGTCCCGATCTGTTCTTTACGGAGACAACGCCGATTCACACCTCCAGCCCGTATTCGGCCTCCAAGGCGAGCGCCGATCTTCTGGTGCTGGCCTATCACCGCACCTTCGGGCTGCCTGTGAGCATATCGCGCTGCTCGAACAACTACGGCCCGTATCAATTCCCGGAGAAACTGATTCCGCTGATGATCATCAACGCGCTGCACGACAAGCCGCTGCCGGTATACGGGGACGGCTTGAACGTGCGCGACTGGCTGTATGTCGAGGATCACTGCGAGGCCATCGACCGGATCATACACGACGGCAGGGTCGGGGAGGTTTACAACGTGGGCGGCCATAACGAAATGGCCAACATAGACATCGTGAAGCTGATCTGTCATGAACTGGGAAAGCCCGAATCGCTGATAACCCATGTGGCTGACCGCAAAGGGCACGATCTGCGCTATGCGATCGATCCGGCCAAGATCAGCCGCGAGCTCGGGTGGCTGCCCAAAACGAAATTCTCTGACGGTATTAAAAAGACGGTCGCATGGTATCTGAACAACCGGGACTGGTGGGAGACCATCATTTCCGGCGAATATCAGAACTACTATGAGAAAATGTACGGAAACCGTGTCTGAGCGAAAGAGATATACTGATTCTGCGCCGCGGAAAGGACTTGCCTGAACAGGGTTAGAAAGCGCGACGGGGGTGGAAAGCTGCGCCATGAAAAAGCAAAAAACGATATCGGTCATGATACCCTGCTATAATGAAGAGGAGAACGCGCGGCCAATCTATGAGGCCGTGCGCGACGAGCTGCAGAGATCCTGCCCGAACTACGACTATGAGATCCTGTTCATTGACAACAAGAGCAAAGACCGCACGCGCGAAATCATCGAGGAAATCTGCGCGGAGAATCGCCGGGTGAAAGCGATTTTCAACGTGAAGAACTTCGGCCAGTTCAACAGCCCGTATTACGGAATTACACAAACCAGCGGCGATTGCACCATCACGATCTGCGCCGATTTTCAGGATCCGGTCGAGATGATCCCCAAATTCGTCAGGGAATGGGAAAAGGGCTACAAGATCGTCATCGGAAGGAAGACGCGCAGCGAGGAAAATCCCATGATCTATTTCCTGCGCGGATGCTACTACAAGCTGCTCAGGAAGATGAGCAGCGTGGAAATGATCGAGCAGTTCACCGGCTTCGGCCTGTATGACAAAAGCTTCGTTCAGACGCTGCGCGACCTTCACGATCCCATCCCGTTTATCCGGGGTATCGTCGCGGAGCTGGGGCCGGAGCGCAAGGAGATCGAATATGAGCAGCCGCGAAGGCGCGCCGGCAAGACGCACAACAATTTCTTGAGCCTTTACGACGCCACCATGCTCAGCTTCACGAGTTACACAAAGGCCGGCATGCGCCTCGCCTCCTTTCTGGGTTTCTTTATGGCGGGCGTGAGCCTGCTGGCGGCGCTCGTCATGCTGATCGCAAAGCTGTGTATGTGGGATCGGTTCGTCGCGGGATACGCGCCGATGGTCATTGCCATCTTCCTGGTGGGCGGCATTCAGCTGGCCTTTCTGGGTTTTTTGGGCGAGTATGTTATGAGCATGAACATTCGCCTGATGAACCGGCCGCTGGTCGTGGAGGAGAGAAGGATCAATTTTGACGATGACGAAGCGCAGGATGCGGAGGATGAAAGGGCATCCGGCTGAAAGCGCGCCGCGTCGTCGAGTTTCGCAGGGAGAAAACAGCCATGGGCGCATTTGATTCACTGAAGAACATCAATCGCGACAACTGGAAAAAGGTGCTGGCGCAGTTCGTCAAATTCGGGCTCATCGGCGTGTCCAACACGCTGATTTCCACGTTCGTATACTATATATTCATCTGGATCAGTCGCGATCTCTACATGATAGGAAACGCGGTGGGCTGGATCGTGAGCGTCGCGAACAGTTTCTATTGGAACAACCGCTTCGTATTCAAAGACTCTGAATTCAGCTGGCCCAAGAAACTGCTGAGGACGTACATCGCCTATCTGGGCGGATTCCTCGTTGGATCGGCTACGCTCGCGCTCCAGGTGCATGTTCTGGGCATTTCGGAATGGCTTGCGCCGTGGATCAATCTGGCTATCACGATACCCGTCAATTTCGCGCTCAACAAAT
>JAFZRB010000268.1 GCA_017620115.1 Clostridia bacterium
CGCGCCAACGTCCTCATCTTCCCCGACCTGCAGGCCGGGAACATCGGTTACAAGATCACCCAGCGCATCGGCGGTGCCGAGTGCTACGCCGTTCTCCAGGGGCTTGCCAGCCCCTGCAACGACCTGTCCCGCGGCTGCAGCGTGGACGATATCGTCGCCACCGTCGCCATTACCGCCGCGCAGGCACAGTAATACGCTGCCGCGATCGCGGCTGAAAGGGGTCGATTCCCATGAAAATACTGATCATCAACGCCGGATCCTCCTCGCTCAAATATCAACTGATCGACATGCAGGACGAATCAGTCCTGGCCAAGGGCCTGGTGGAGCGCATCGGCATCGAAGGCTCCAACCTCTCCCACAAGTACGGCGAGGACCTCAAGCAGAAGTTCGAGCTGGCCACGGCCATCCCGAACCACACCGAAGCCATGAACCACGTTCTGGCGGCGCTGACCGACAAGGAGCACGGCGTCATCGCCGATATTTCCGAGATCGGCGCGGTGGGCCACCGCGTGCTGCACGGCGGCATGAAGTTCACCGCCTCCTGCGTGATCGACCAGGCGTGCATGGACGCCATCGAGGAGTGCATCCCCCTGGGCCCGCTGCACAATCCGGCCAACCTGCAGGGCATCCGCGCCTGCCAGGCCGTCATGCCCAGCGTGCCGATGGTGGCCGTGTTCGACACCGCCTTCCATCAGACCATGCCGCCCAAAGCGTACCTGTACGGCATCCCGCTGGAGTACTACCATAAGTACTCCATCCGCCGCTATGGCTTCCACGGCACCAGTCACCGCTTCATCGCCGGGCGGATCAACGAGATCCTGGGCATGGAGCACAGCAAAGTCGTCATCTGCCACCTGGGCAACGGCTCCTCGCTGAGCGCCGTGGTGGACGGCAAGTGCGTCGACACCTCCATGGGCCTCACCCCGCTCGAGGGCGTGCTGATGGGCACCCGCTCCGGCAGCCTCGACCCGGCCGTCGTCGAGTGCATCGCCAACAACGAACACCTGACGCCCACCCAGACGCTGAACGTTCTGAACAAGAAGAGCGGCCTGCTGGGCCTGAGCGAATACTCCAGCGACATGCGCGACGTGCGCGCCAAGGCCGCCGAGGGCGACGAGAAGTGCAAGACCGCGCTGGACGTGTGGGCCTACGGCATCCGCAAGACCATCGGCGCTTACGCCGCCGCCATGGGCGGCCTGGACGCGCTGGTGTTCACCGCCGGCATCGGCGAGAACGACGGCGAGGGCCGCGAGTCCATCGTGGACGGGCTCGAATTCATGGGCATCAAGCTGGACAAGGCGAAGAACGCCGGCCTGCGCGGCAAGGAGGCCGAGATCTCCGCGCCCGATTCCAGGGTGCGCGTGTTCGTCATCCCCACCAACGAGGAGCTGGCCATCGCCCGCGACACCCTCGAGCTGGTAACGAAGTAATCGTCAAACGACCATCCATAAAGCATCGCCGCCGCGGAAACGTCTCCGCGGCGGCGGTTTGTTGTTCAAGGCGACATCATTTACTATTCCTGTCACGGGAAACACCTCAGACGCTTCGCTAGGCTATCGCCAGTCTGCTTCGCAGACAGCTTCCCCTCAAGGGGAAGCCAAAACATGGCGCTTATTCAAGCCTTCTCCTTGAGGAGAAGGTGGATTTTCATAGGAATCGCTTGCAATTCATATGAAAAGACGGATGAGGTGGCTTTAAACGCTGCATTTGCAAAGTAATTGATGACGCCTTGGTATATTGTTTTAATCGCGGCGTCTCTTTATCACTTGAAAGCCTCGTGATAGAGCTTCACCATGGCTTCCGCGTCGGCGGAAACGATCAGCGAGACGAAATTCCCGCTGGTCTCGGCCTTGCAGGCGGAAATCTTCGCGTATTCGTCCGGCAGGTAGTCCTTCGCCTCGTTGAGCTTGGCCTTGTAGCGGCCGTCGACCTTCTCGCGGATGCGCGACGCGGCGGCGGCGTCCTTCGCCTCGAAGAGCAGGATCTCGTCCGCGGAGGTGCTGCTTTTGGCCACCAGCGCCGCGTACTGCTTCACGTCGTCCATCTTCACGCCGTACATGTCCAGCAGGTCGTCCTCGGAGAGCGCCATCATGCCCGAGAGGTCGAACTGCGCCGCGAGGGCGTCCTTAACGGCGTTCAGGTCGGCCGTTTTGGCCGCGCCGCCGCAGCCCGCGAGCGCCAGCATCGCGAGCGCCAGCAGAAGAGCCGCTGTTCTTTTCATTTGGACGCCGCCTTTCCATGGGTCGCGAGGTAGTCGATCCAGGCCTCGCAGCCCTCGTCGGTGAAGTGCATGCCCATGGAGTCGGGATCGCTGCAGTACTCGTCCAGCAGGAAGCCGTCCCTGTCTCGCATGACGTAGGCCACGTCCACGAAGTTCCAGCCGTTCTCCATGCAGGCGTTGTAGAGCAGGATGTCGTAGTCGAACAGCATGCGGTTGGTGGGCTTGGTGGTCATCGAGGCGATGCGGGGCGTGACCGACTGGATGAAGATTTCCGCGCCGGGCTGCCGCTCGAGGATCAGCCCCACGAGGGTCTTCAT
Source organism: Clostridia bacterium (assembly GCA_017620115.1). Lineage (GTDB taxonomy): Bacteria > Bacillota > Clostridia > Christensenellales > Aristaeellaceae > Firm-10. The sequence continues at coordinate 2,539 of JAFZRB010000268.1, forward strand.
GTTCTCGACGGAGCCCTCGAGGCCATAGGCGGCCACGTCGTTCATGCCCAGCATGATGTAGACCTTGCCCGCGTCCATCAGCTCCACGGCCTTCTCGAGGCGCATCTTGTCGCCCTGGTAGCTGGGATGGATGGAATCGGCGCTCACGGCCTCCAGCGCGTTGCCGCTGCCCATGCTGCCCGCCACGAGGAACTTCGCCCGGCCGAGGCATTTCTCGCCCTCGTTGCGCTTGTTCGTCACGTAGCGCTGCAGCTTGAGCGTGATGGAATCGCCGATGAACACGGCGTCGTTGAAGTATTTATCGTCCACCCGCTCGCTCTCTTCGAGCCCAAGCGGCAGGCCGGTCACGGGCTTTGCGTAGTCGTCCGGATCGAGCGGCAGCCAGGAGCCGACCTGGTCGTCGCCGGCCGAGGCGCGGGCGGGCAGCGGACAGAGCGCGATCGCCAGCGCCAGCAGGATATACAGAAGTTTTTTCATGCAGCATCCTCCGTTTCGGGGTTTTTCCCGTTTGTTAGACCGGTTTTTCACGCCGTTTTGTTCCCGTTCCCGCGGGAATATTTGCGGGTTCGCCGGGCGGGCGCGGACAAATTTCACGCCTTCTCCCCCGGCGGCATACGATTTAACGGGAGAACAACGCAGGCAAACGCATAAAAGTGATTGACGGCGCGCGGCGGCGCCTTTATAATGATTCGCATACTCGCTTTTTCGATTCGTTTCGCCCGCCGGGCGGAACGGGCTATTGATCGGAGGATGAAACGGCCATGGGCATCAAGGTTTCCAAATTCGGCGGCTCCTCGCTGTGCGACGCGGAGCAGTTCAAAAAAGTAAAGAGCATTCTCTTATCCGATCCCGACAGGCGCTTTGTGGTTCCCTCCGCGCCGGGCCGGCGCTTCAAGGACGATGAAAAGATCACCGACCTGCTCTACCGCTGCTACAAGCTGGCGCATACCGGGCAGAGCTATTCGGAATGCTTCAGCCAGGTGGTGGAGCGCTTCTGCGAGATCGTGAGCGACCTGCAGCTTGACATCGACCTGCTGCCCGAGCTGCACGAGACCGAGAAGGAGATCGCCCGCCAGGACGATCCGGACTACGCGGCCAGCCGCGGCGAGTACTTCTGCGGGCTGATCCTCGCGCGCTACCTGGGCTGGGACTTCATCGACGCCGCGGAGGTCATCCACTTCGACCGCCAGGGCGTGTTCGCGCCGGAATGGACGAACGAGCAGCTCGCCGAGTCGCTTTCCGGCCGCGAGCGCGCGGTCATCCCCGGCTTCTACGGCAGCATGCCCTCCGGCCAGGTGAAGACGTTCTCGCGCGGCGGCTCGGATATCACGGGCGCCATCGTGGCGCGCGCGGTCGGCGCGGAGCTCTACGAAAACTGGACGGACGTGTCCGGCTTCCTCATGGCCGACCCGCGCATCATCGACAATCCGCGCCTGATCGACTGGCTCACCTACCGCGAGCTGCGCGAGCTGTCCTACATGGGCGCGACGGTGCTGCACGAGGACGCCATCTTCCCCGTGCGCAAGGCGGGCATTCCCACCAACATCCGCAACACCAACGCTCCGTCGCATCCGGGCACCATGATCGCCGTGGATCCCAATCCGGCCGGCGACGAGCGCACCATCACCGGCATCGCCGGCCACAAGAACTTCACGCTGATCTCCATCGACAAGGCCATGATGAACAGCGAGCTGGGCTTCGGTCGGCGCGTGCTGAGCGTGCTGGAGGATCTGGGCATCTCCTTCGAGCACCTGCCCACCGGCATCGACACCATGTGCGTGGTCATCGCCGACAAGGAGCTGGAGCGCCACAAGCAGGAAATCATCGACCGCATCGAGGAAAGCTGCCATCCGGACTCCATCGAGTTCACCAGCGGCGTCGCGCTGATCGCCACGGTGGGCCGCGGCATGGTCAACAAGCGCGGCACGGCCTCCCGCCTGTTCCGCGCGCTGGCTGTGGCCGACATCAACGTGCGCATGATCGACCAGGGCTCCAGCGAGCTGAACATCATCGTGGGCGTGGACGGCAAGGATTTCGAGCGCGCCGTGAGCGCCATCTATTACGAATTCGTCTGACGGCCGAGCGTCAGCATAACGCATCCCCGCGTCCAGTCCGCGCGGGGATGCGCTGTTTATGATTCTTCGCCCTCCGAGACGCGTTTCGTCACGCCGTCGATCACCTTGTACACGCGGCGGCGGTTCTTCTCGATCTTCCGCTCGATCTCATCCTGCAGGTCGACGCCCAGTATTTCCGCGAGCCCCAGCAGGTAGATGGCCACGTCGGCCATCTCCTCGCCCACGGTGCCCAGCTTCTTTTCCCAGGCCTCGAACGCCTCGGCCACCTCGCCGTAAATCAGGTTGAATTCGAGGTTCACATTCGTCACGTTGAAGTTCTTGTCGATCTTGTTCTGGTAGACGGCCTTCTGCATCTCTTTCATCGTCATGGCCTTTTTCCTCCTTATATAACCCTGCCTCACCAGTCGCTGTCCCAGTCGGTGTCGTATGAATCCCAGCTGTCGTAATCGTAATCGTAGTCGTAGTCGTTATCGCTGTTGGAGGCGTAGTTTTTCGGTTCCTCGTAGTAGCCGGAGTAGTAGAAGGAGTCGCCGCTGTCCTCGAAGGGATAGGTCGAGCCGTACCAGGCGTCCTCGTACCAGTCGTCGCCCTCCGGCTCGTCGTAATACGACCAGCTGTCGTACAGCTCGTCGTAGAAGTACCAGTAGTTGTTCTGGTAGTACAGGATGTCGTCGTCGTAAACGTAATACCCGCGGCGCGGCTGTTTGCTTTCGGCGTATATCCCGCAGGCGATCAGCGCCGCGATTACCAGCACGATCACCTTGTGCCTGGTCGTCGTCCTGCGCTCCGCCCGCCTGTACGCCTCCGTCGCCCGCGTCGCCTGGGCCGCCTTCTCCACGCGCAGCCTGACTTCCGAGTTGATCTTGTCCCAGATCTGCTGCGCCGCGTAGGCCTCGTCCGGCCCGGAATAGCGCACCGCGCGCGAGCCGTCCGATTTGTTTTTGTAGACGACCCAGTGGCCGGTGTACTCGTCCTGATAAATGCCGAAGCAGCGCGGCTCGTGCCTGTCCTGATTGATGAAAAAGCGCATCTTCTCCAGCGGCATGCCGCGCTCCGCGGCCCGCTCCAGGAGCTCCTGCACGGAATGAACCTGATCCATCTGCTTTTTCCCTCCCTGTGACGCTATCATACCGCATTTTTCGGAAATTGTCACCCCCTTTCGGCAAAAATGAAACGCCCGCCTGAGAAGGCAATGGCATCAGGTAAAGGTGCAATGAGTCTTTTTTTCTCTCTCATACCGCGAAGCGGCAGAAAAAACGAAGAGTTAACAATAGGACGAATGTTCGGAAAAATGGGCGTTTGACACAATAGTCCCAAAAGGAATATCCGGAAATTTGGCGGGCAGCATGATTCGCTTGTAAAAGGAAAGATACTAGTGCGGGTATATTAACGCAAATACCGAACAATAGAGGGTGAAAAGAGGGCCGCCGAAAGGCCGAAAAACGCCTTGACAAACGCATTCCGAACAGGTATAATACACACTGTTCTCCCGAAAGACGGTTCGCAAAAACCGGTCTGAACGGAGACCGCGATCCTTGAAAACGATATAGAGAAGAAGAGCAAGCGC
>JAFZRB010000269.1 GCA_017620115.1 Clostridia bacterium
CCTTCTCCTACGGCGGCGAGGACATCCTCACCGACATCACCTTCGAGGCCAAGCCCGGCCAGACCGTCGCCGTGATGGGCGCGACCGGCGCGGGCAAATCCACGCTGGTGAGCCTCATCGGCCGGTTCTACGACGTGAAGGCCGGCACCGTGCGCGTGGACGGCATCGACGTGCGCGACCAGCAGCTCAAGCCGCTGCGCAGCCATCTGGGCTACGTGATGCAGGAGACCTTCCTCTTCTCCGACACGCTCACCGACAACATCCGCTTCGGCCGGCCGGACGCCGGGCAGGACCGCGTGGAGCGCGCCGCGCAGGTGGCGCAGGCCCGGGAGTTCATCGAGCACATGCCGCAGGGCTATGAGACCGTCGTGGGCGAGCGCGGCATGGGCCTGTCGGGCGGCCAGAAGCAGCGCGTGGCCATCGCGCGCGCCGTGCTGGTCGATCCCTCCATACTCATCCTGGACGATTCCACCTCCGCCGTGGACATGGAAACCGAATACCTCATCCAGCAGGAGCTCAAGGACGTGCTGAAGAACCGCACGACCTTCGTCATCGCGCACCGCATCTCCTCCGTGAAGAACGCCGACCTGATCCTCGTTCTGGATGGCGGCCGCATCGCCGAGCGCGGCACGCACCAGCAGCTGTTGGACAAGAAGGGCATCTACTACCAGATGGTGCAGGATCAGTATCGCGATTTCGATCAGTTCGCGCGCGGAAAGGCAGGTGAAGCCTGATGGCAAAGGTTCTGAGACAGATCGACGACGAAGCCATTGAAAGGCCGTTTGACAAAGGCCAGTTCCTTCGCCTGCTGGGCTACATGAAGCCCTATAAGGGCCGCGTGGCCGTCGCGCTGGCGCTGATGGTCGTCAGCACGCTGTGCTCGCTGGGCCAGACCTTCCTGCTGAGCCGCGCCGTGGGCCTTCTGCAGGCCGACACGCCGCTCGTGCCCTGGCAGTTCGTGACGGGCATGGTGGGCATGGCCGCAATCATCGCCGTGTGCACGCGCTGGCGCGTGCGGCTGATGGACTTCTCCGGCCGCCGGGCGCTTGCGACGCTCAGGCAGGACCTGTTCGACCACATCCAGACGCTCAGCTTCTCCTTCTTCGACACCCGCTCCGTAGGCAAGATTCAGGTGCGCGTCATCAACGACGTGAACTCGCTGAACGACCTGTTCACCAACGGCATCGTAAACGTCCTGATCGAAATCTTCATGCTGATCACGCTGCTGATCATCATGTTCGTGGTCAACTGGCGGCTCACGCTCATCTCCATGTGCATCATGCCGCTGCTCATGCTCATCATGTTCCGCCTCAAGCGCATGATGCGCAAGCGCTGGCAGATCGTGCGCATGAAGACCTCCAACATGAACGGCTACCTGCACGAATCCCTCGCCGGCATGCGCGTCACCGAGGCCTTCGTGCGCGAGGACGAAAACCTCGATACCTTCCGCAACGTGGGCGACGACATCCGCCGCAGCTGGATGCGCGCCATTCACATCAACAACGCCTTCTGGCCCGCGCTGGATACCACCGGCACCATCGGCACCGTGCTGGTGTACTACTTCGGCGTGAAGCTGATGGGCGACGCGGTTCACCCGCTCGACCTGGCGAACCTTTTGCTGATCCTGTGGTATCTGGGCCGCTTCTGGGAGCCGCTCAACGCGTTGTCGAACTTCTACAACTCCGTGCTCTCGGCCATGGCCTCGGTGGAGCGCATCTTCGAGATCATGGACACCCCCAGCGACATCCAGGACAAGCCCGGCGCGCAGGAAATGCCGCCCATCGAAGGCCAGGTGAGCTTTGAGAACGTCACGTTCTCCTACGATCCCGAAAAGGTTGTGCTGCAAAACGTATCCTTCGACGTGAAGCCCGGCCAGACCATAGCGCTTGTCGGCCCCACCGGCGCGGGCAAATCCACCGTCGTGAACCTCATCAGCCGCTTTTACGACGTGACTGGCGGCTCGGTGAAAATCGACGGCCACGACATCCGCGACGTGAACCTGAAATCGCTCCGCCGGCAGATGTCCGTGATGATGCAGGACAGCTTCATCTTCTCCGGCACCGTGATGGACAACATCCGCTACGGCAAGCTGGACGCCACCGACGAGGAGGTCATGGCGGCGGCCAAGGCCGTGCACGCGCACGATTTCATCATGCAGATGGCGAACGGCTACCAGACCGAGGTGTCCGAGCGCGGCTCGTCGCTCTCCGTGGGCCAGAGGCAGCTGATCTCCTTCGCGCGGGCGCTCCTGAACGATCCGAAGATCCTCATCCTGGACGAGGCCACCTCCTCCATCGACACGCACACCGAGATCCTCATCCAGAAGGCGCTGGATGTGCTGCTGCGCGGCCGCACGAGCTTCGTCATCGCGCACCGGCTGTCCACCATCCGCAACGCGGACTGCATCATGGTCATTCAGGACGGTCACATCGCCGAAGCCGGCACCCACGACGAACTGATCCGCCACGAGGGCGGCCATTACAAGGCCCTCTGCGACGCCCAGTACCGCTTCCTGCTCGAAGAATAAGCGCGCGCGTCGACGAGAAACACCAAATATAAACACGCGCCGGGGCTTCCTCATGAAGGGGAAGCCCCGGCGGTTTTTATGAGCAAGGCAATTACCCGGCCGGTTCGCCCTGCGCGGCAGCGCGGGCAGGCGGATTCATTGAACCTGAAGCGCGGGAATCTCCACCACCGAGCCGGTTTCCATGGCGCGGTCGGCGCAGAATACCGTCATGTGCCCCGCCACGGAATCCATGATGGAGGTGCAGGAAATGCTGGGCGTCTCGCCCAGGAGCACGGAGACAAAATCGTGCACCAGCCGCTCGTCGCCGCCCGCGTGCCCGCCGGACATGCCGGACGTATCGCCGGAGAGCACGTTCAGATCCATGATCTCCTCGCGGTACTCATCCGTTGAGTGGGGATCCAGCACCCGCAGGACGAAGCGGGAATCATCCACCTTGCCCGTGATTTCACCCCGTTCGCCGGTGATATGGATGCTGCGCTGCGGAACAGGCGTGCCCGAGAGCATGTTGTGGGAGGCGATGGAACCGTCGGCGAACTGGATGATGACGGTCTGGTTGTCCACCACCTCGGTATCCATCTTATATGCGCAGCGGCCGTAATCGGAGCGCCGCAGAAGCGCGGCCTTCTGCTCCAGCGTCGGCTCTTTGACGTTTTCCAGATCGCGCCACACATAAAACGTCCAGCGATCCGGATGCTCCAGATACTGCTTGCGCGCCGAGAAGGGACAATCGGCTTCAACCTGAGCGGGGCAGTCCACCAGGCAGCGCTCGCCGGCGCCGGCAGGGGCGTTTTCCGGCCGGAACTGCTGCATGCCGCCGAAGCTGGAGACGCGCACCGGCGCTACGCCGGATTTCATCCACATGATCAGGTCGATGTCGTGACAGCATTTCGCGAGCAGCATGGAATGATGGCCCGCCATCGCCGTGTTGCGCCATTTGCCGCGCACATAGCCCACCAGCATGTGATGGTGAGAAACGTGCTCGGTCGTCTCGATGCCCTGGATCTTGCCGAGCAGCGGCAGCCGGCGGCGAATCTCGGCGTAAAACGGCGCGTAGCGCAGCACGTGGCAAATCATGACCTTCCGGTTATAGCGCCGGACGGCCTCCACCAGGGCGCGCAGTTCGGTCTCGGTGAGGGCGAAGGGCTTTTCCAGCAGCATGTCGTAGCCCGCCGCCAGAAGCGGTATCGCCGTCTCCACGTGCTGCTGGTCCATGGTGCCGTTGATGACGGCGTCGGCCAGCTTGCCCCTGGCCGCGAGCGAAGCCGCGTTTTCAAACAGCATGGAATCCGGCAGGTTGAACATCTCCTGCCCCATTTTGCGCCGTTCCGCATCCGGATCGGCAATGCCCACGATCCGCAGGCGATCCGGGTGGGTGAAGGCGTAGCGCGCGTAGATCAGGCTCCGGTGTCCCGCGCCGACGATGATGGCCGTGATGGGTTTATTCATGGTTGAACCTCCTGGTCGTCTGTGATATTGGCGGCCGCGCCGTCCAATTCGCGCCGGTATCGCTCCAATTCCGACTGAGAGCAGTAGACGAGATGTCCCGGCCTGACCTCGCGCATTTCGGGCTTCTCGCGCGTGTAATCGTGATCGCGCGCGGGCACGTAATCCACGCGGCGGCGCTTTCGCTCGGTCAGGGGATTGGGCTGCGGTATGGCCGAGAGCAGCGCGCGCGTATAGGGATGCATCGGATGGCTGTACAGGTCGTCGCTGTCGGCCATCTCCACCATTTTGCCGTAATACATCACACCGATGCGGTCGGAAAAATACTTGACCACGCTCAGGTTGTGGGCGATAAACAATATGGTGAGCCCCAGTTCCTGCTTGAGGTCGTTGAGCAGGTTGATCACCTGGGCCTGAATGGACACATCCAGAGCCGAGACCGGCTCGTCCGCGATGATCAGCCGGGGCCGCGCGATCATGGCCCTCGCAATGCCGACGCGCTGCCGCTGACCGCCTGAAAACTCATGCGGATAGCGGGTGGCATGCTCCTCCGTGAGTCCCACCTTGTCGAGCATGGCCACAACCTCGCGGTGCACTTCATCCCTGGGCATGCCGCGCAGCCGCAGGCTTTCGCCCACGATCTCCTCGATGGTCATGCGGGGATTCAGCGATTCGATGGGATCCTGGAAGATCATGGCCATGTTCCGGCTCAGGTAATCGGAGAGCGAACGGGTCATCCTGCCGGAAATCTCCCGCCCATCGAAGCGCACAGTGCCGCTGGTGGGATTATACAGCCGGATGATGGCGCGGCCCGTGGTGGTTTTGCCGCAGCCGCTCTCCCCCACCAGCCCAAAGGTCTCGGCCTGCCGCACGGAAAAGCTGATGTCGTCCACAGCCTTCAC